>NZ_JAOBSQ010000050.1:0-84251 GCF_025246485.1 Acidovorax sp. K2F | reverse complement strand
TGGGCCCGTCGAGTTGTTCGAGCGTGAGCATCTGCCGGGCCATTCAGCCCCCTCGCTGCCGACCTCTCTGCCCGCACCGAAGGAGCCGCAGCCATGAACGGTGTGGGCATCCTGTGGGTGGACATTGACACCCAGCATGCGGCGGCCGCGCGGCGGCTCATGGCAACGCGTTACCCCGACTGGCGGGTGGTCAACAGCCCCACGCCAGAAACTGCCAAGGCTCCCCTCGCCAGCCAGGCCTGGGATGCCGTGGTGCTGTGCCTCAAGCCCACCGACCAGGAACTGCCCGGCCTGCTGGAGCTGTGCGCTGGCCGCCCGGTGCTGATGTGCATCGATGCAGCGCAAGAGGCCCTGGCTGCGCGCGCCTTTCGCTGCGGGCTGGGCGACTATGTGCTGCGCGAGGCCGATGGCGTAGCGCACCTGAGCGAGCTGCTCAACCGCCTGGTGGCGCTGGTGCAAGGCGCCAAGGGGCAGGGCCAGCCCGTGCGCATGGTGGATGCCCGCATCTGGCAAGAGGCTCTGACCATGCTGCAGGAGCAGCGCTCGGCCCTGCAGGCCACGCTGGCCAGCATGAGCCAGGGCATCTTCAAGACCGGGCCCGATGGCCGCATCACCGTCTACAACGAGCGCGTGCTGGAGCTGCTGAACTTGCCCGAGTCACTGATGGCCACCCGCCCCACGCTGGCTGACCTGACGCGCGTGCAGGCTGAGCGCGGTGACTTTGGCGAGGGCTATAGCCTGGTGGACCGGCGTGGACACGACTATGTGGCCCAGGGTGCTGTCGCTGCGGCCCCGGCGCTGTACTGGCGCACCACACGCGATGGCCGTACGTTCGAGGTCCGCACCACCACGCTGGCCGATGGCAGCCTGGTGCGTACGTTTGCCGATGTGAGCGACTACGTGCGTGTGGAGAACGAGCTGCGCGAGAGCGAGGCGCGCTTCCGGTCCCTGAGCGACCTGTCGTCCGACTGGTACTGGGAGCACGATGCCGAGGGCCGCTTTGTGCAACTGGCGGGCGACCTGAGCGTGAACGGCATCCCGCTGTCGGACGTGATGGGGCGCACGCGCTGGGAGATCGGCGCCCTGAACATGACCGATGCCGACTGGGCTGCGCACCGCGCGGTGCTGGCCGCGCACCAGCCGTTCCGTGACCTGGAGCTGCAACGCCGGCGCGCGGACGGCAGCATGCACTGGATCTCGGTCAGCGGCGTGCCGGTGTTTGATGCCAACGGCGCGCTGCGTGGCTACCGGGGCGTGGGCCGCGACATCACCGAACGCAAGCAGGTCGAGAGCCAGATCGAACGCCTGGCGTTCTATGACTCGCTGACCGGTCTGCCCAACCGCCGCTTGCTGGTGGACCGGCTGCAACACGCCACGCTGGCGGTTGCGCGCTCTGACACCCAGGGCGCGCTGCTGTTCATTGACCTTGACAACTTCAAGGACCTCAACGATACGCTGGGCCATGACACCGGCGACCAATTGCTGCTGCAGGTGGCGCAGCGCCTGAAGGGCTGCGTTCGGGAGTCCGACACCGTGGCCCGTTTTGGTGGCGACGAGTTCGTGGTGCTGGTGGAGGGCCTCAGCCCCGACCCCTCCCACGCAAGCGCCGAGGCTGCGCTGGTGGCCAGCCACATCATCACCACGCTGGGCAAGCCCTATGCGCTGGGCGATGCCAGCCACCACAGCACACCCAGCATAGGCATCGCGCTGTTTGGCCAGCAGACCGTGAGCGTGGATGAGCTGCTCAAACATGCCGACTTGGCCATGTACCAGGCCAAGGCGGCGGGGCGCAACACCCAGCGCTTCTTCGACCCCGACATGCAAGCGGCCGTGAGCAACCGCTCGGCCCTGGAGGCCGACCTGCGCCGCGGCCTGCAAGACAAGGAGCTGGTGCTGTACTACCAGCCGGTGGTGGACGGCAAGGGCCGCCTGCAGGGTGCCGAGGCCCTGGTGCGCTGGCGCCACCCGCGCCGGGGCATGGTCTCACCCGCCGAATTCATACCGCTGGCGGAGCAGACCGGACTCATCCTGCCGTTGGGGCAATGGGTGATGGAGACGGCCTGTGCACAGCTGGTGGCTTGGCAGCGCAGCTCGCTCACGCGACAGTTCTTCCTGTCGGTGAACGTGAGCGTGCGGCAGTTCCGCCAGCCCGACTTTGTGGAGCAAGTGCTGGGCGTGCTCGATGCCACAGGCGCCAACCCGGAGCGCCTCAAGCTCGAACTCACCGAGAGCCTCTTGATGGCCGATGTGGAAGATGTGATTGCGCGCATGGAGCATCTGCGCCGCTACGGCGTAGGCTTCTCGCTGGACGACTTTGGCACCGGCTATTCCAGCCTGAGCTACCTCAAGCGCTTGCCGCTCGACCAGCTCAAGATCGACCAGGGCTTTGTGCGCGACCTGCAGACCGATCCCAACGACGCCGCCATTGTGCGCACCATCCTGGCCTTGGCCGACAGCCTGGACCTGGCGGTGGTGGCTGAGGGCGTGGAGACCACGGGCCAGCTGGAGTTCTTGCAGCGCTACGGCTGCAAGGCCTTTCAGGGCTACCTGTTTGGCCGGCCCATGCCCGCCGAAGTGCTGGAGCGTGCGCTACGGCCTGCGCTATGACCTGCGCTAAGGCAAAGGTCCGTCGGCGCGCGCAGTTCACAATCGCGCCATGAAAAAACAGGTGTTGGTCGCCGGTGGCGGCATTGGCGGCTTGGCTGCTGCGTTGGGCGCATCCCGGGCCGGGTGGGAGGTGCGGCTGTACGAGCGCGCTGCTGCGTTCAGCGAAGTGGGTGCGGGCGTGCAGATCGGGCCCAACGTGGTGCGCCGCTTGCAGGCCTGGGGTCTGCAGCAGCCGCTGCAGGCGGTGGCTGCCTTCCCCAGCCGGTTGCAGGTGCGCAACGCCGTCAGCGGCCAAGAGCTGGCCGTGTTGCCCCTGGGGCCCACGGCGGTGGAGCGCTATGGCGCGGCCTACGCCACCATTCACCGAGCGGACCTGCATGGCCTGTTGCTGTCCGCCGTGACCAAGTACACCGACACGCAATGGCATCTGGAGCATGCGATCGACAGCTTTGCCGATGCCGACGGCGTGGTCACCGTGCGCACCAGCCGGGGCAAGCAGGTTGAGGGCGATGCCCTGATCGGTGCCGATGGCCTGTGGAGCCGCACGCGCACCCAGCTTCTGGGCGCGGTACCGCCACGCGTGACGGGGCACCTGGCCTACCGCGCACTGGTGCCGCAGCATGCGCTGCCCGATACCTTGCGCACGGCGCAGGTCACCGCCTGGCTGGGCCCACGCCTGCACGCGGTGCAGTACCCCGTGCGTCGGGGCGAGCTGCAAAACCTGGTGGTCATTGTGCAAGGGCCCGCACCGCAAGACCTGGAGAACTGGGACCACGCCGCCAATGCCGCAGGCCTGGAGCACGCACTGCAAGGCACCTGCACCGCGCTGCAGGACGTGGTGCGCAGCGTGAGTGCCGCAGGTGGGGCGGGCTGGCGCCTGTGGCCCTTGTGTGACCGCCCGCCGGTGCGCAGCGCCGATGAGATGGCACAAGGCCTGGTGGGCCTGCTGGGCGATGCCGCGCACCCCATGCGGCCTTACCTGGCCCAGGGCGCGGGCATGGCGATTGAAGACGCGGCCGAGTTGCAGCGTGCTTTGGCCATGCACGACCTCGATGTGCCGCTGCGTCTGCGCCGCTATGCGCTCAACCGCTGGCAGCGCAACGCGCGGGTGCAGGCACGGTCGACACGCAATGGTCGCATCTTCCACGCCACGGGGCCGGTGCGCTGGGGGCGGGACCTGTCGCTGCGCCTGCTGGGCGAGCGCCTGCTGGATGTGCCCTGGTTGTACCGGGGCGACGGCTCCAGCGCCAGTTCGTTGTGACGGTTGGCGTGGGGGGGCGCACTGCGGATAAGCCGTTGGCGCATGGCCCATGCATGCGGTATCAACCGGACATTCCAGTTGTCAGGACATTCCCTATCCGGTGCAACCCGCGAGCGCGTTTTGCAGGGTGAACTTTGCGCAGTGTGCCACGCTCTATCCCTGTGTGTGCAATGCCACAAAAAGGCCGGCCACACACCCGCGAATTTGCTGTTCAAGCGCAGGTCGTGGTGCTACAAAGAGCCAAGCCGGTAGCGATTGCCAATGCAACACCGTGGCACCACCTGAGCCCGCCAGGGGTGCCGCTACAGGAGGTCGTATGGATGCCATCAGCAACTTCGCCGCGCGCTATGCCCGTAGCCGCGAAGAGGAAATGTCGATCGACGAGTACCTCGCCGAGTGCAAGCGTGACCCCATGGCCTATGCCACATCGGCCCAGCGCATGCTGGCAGCGATTGGCGAGCCCGAGATGGTGGACACGCGCAACGACCCGCGCCTGTCGCGGCTCTTTGCCAACAAGGTCATCAAGCGTTACCCCGCATTCACCGAGTTCTACGGCATGGAGGAGTCCATCGAGCAGGTGGTGAGCTTCTTCCGCCATGCCGCGCAGGGGTTGGAGGAACGCAAGCAGATCCTCTACCTGCTGGGCCCTGTGGGCGGTGGCAAAAGCTCCATTGCAGAGCGCCTCAAGGCGCTGATGCAGAAGGTGCCGTTCTATGCGCTCAAGGGCTCGCCGGTCAACGAATCACCGCTGGGTCTGTTCGACGCCGCAGAAGACGGCCCGGTGCTGGAGGAGCAGTTCGGCATTCCGCGCCGCTACCTGCAGCGCGTGCTGTCGCCTTGGGCGGTGAAGCGGCTGGAAGAGTACGGCGGTGAC
This sequence comes from Acidovorax sp. K2F, assembly GCF_025246485.1. Taxonomy (NCBI): domain Bacteria; kingdom Pseudomonadati; phylum Pseudomonadota; class Betaproteobacteria; order Burkholderiales; family Comamonadaceae; genus Acidovorax; species Acidovorax sp. K2F. The sequence continues at coordinate 79,509 of NZ_JAOBSQ010000050.1, read as the reverse complement.
ATCCGCCAGTTCCGGGTGGTCAAGCGCTACCCCAGCGTGCTCAAGCAGGTGGGCATTGCCAAGACCGAGCCGGGCGACGAGAACAACCAGGACATCTCCAGCCTGGTGGGCAAGGTGGACATCCGCAAGCTCGAAACCTTTGCACAGGACGATACCGACGCCTACAGCTACAGCGGCGGCTTGTGTCTGGCCAACCAGGGGCTGCTCGAATTCGTGGAAATGTTCAAGGCGCCCATCAAGGTACTGCATCCGTTGCTCACGGCCACGCAGGAGGGCAACTACAAGGGCACCGAAGGTTTTGGGGCGATTCCGTTTGATGGCGTGGTGCTGGCCCACAGCAACGAAAGCGAGTGGAAGGCGTTTCGCAACAACAAGAACAACGAGGCGTTTCTCGACCGCATCTACATCGTCAAGGTGCCATACTGCCTGCGCGTGAGCGAGGAGATCCGCATCTACGAAAAGCTCATCCGCGAATCGTCGCTGGGCAACGCCGTGTGTGCGCCCGGTACGCTCAAGATGATGGCCCAGTTCGCCATCCTCACGCGCCTGAAAGAGCCCGAGAACTCCAGCATCTTCAGCAAGATGCAGGTGTACGACGGCGAGAGCCTCAAGGACACCGACCCGCGCGCCAAGAGCTACCAGGAGTACCGCGACTACGCGGGCGTGGACGAGGGCATGACGGGCATCTCCACCCGCTTTGCGTTCAAGATTTTGTCCAAGGTGTTCAACTTCGACAGCGCCGAGGTGGCCGCCAACCCAGTGCACCTGATGTATGTGCTGGAGCAGCAGATCGAGCGCGAGCAGTTCGCCACCGATCTGGAGACCAAGTACACCGGCTACATCAAGGAGTTCCTGTCGCCGCGCTACGCCGAGTTCATCGGCAAGGAGATCCAGACGGCCTACCTGGAAAGCTACAGCGAATACGGTCAGAACATCTTCGACCGCTACGTCACCTACGCCGACTACTGGATCCAGGACAACGAGTACCGCGACACCGACACCGGCGAGGTGTTCGACCGCAGCGCGCTCAACGCCGAGCTGGAGAAGATCGAGAAGCCCGCAGGCATCGCCAACCCCAAGGACTTCCGCAACGAGATCGTCAACTTTGTGCTGCGGGCGCGCGCCAACAACCAGGGCAAGAACCCGAGCTGGACCAGCTACGAAAAACTGCGGCTGGTGATCGAGAAGAAGATGTTCTCCAACACCGAAGAGCTGCTGCCGGTGATCAGCTTCAACGCCAAGGCCAGCGCCGAAGAGGCCCGCAAGCACGAGGACTTCGTCACCCGCATGGTGAACAAGGGCTACACGCCCAAGCAGGTGCGGCTGCTGTGCGAGTGGTATCTGCGCGTGCGCAAGAGTAGCTAGGGGCGGTGCCTGGGCCACAGGCCCTGCATGGGGAACGGGAGCAACGGATGGCATTGCAAATCATCGACCGCAGGCTCGCTGGCAAGAACAAGTCGGTGGGCAACCGCGAGCGATTTGTTCGCCGCTACAAGGAACAGATCGCGGATGCGGTGCGCCGTGCCGTCTCGCAGCGCGGCATCCGCGACATGGAGCAGGCCGAGAGCATCACCATCCCGCGCAAGGACATCAGCGAGCCCGTATTCCACCACGGTCAGGGCGGCATCCGCGACACCGTGCACCCCGGCAATGCAGAGCATGTGCGTGGCGACCGCATCGAGCGGCCCCAGGGCGGGGCGGGCGGGCGCGGCTCGCAGGCCAGTGACAGCGGCGAGGGCGAAGACGACTTCACCTTCACGCTGACCAAGGAAGAGTTCATGCAGCTCTTTTTTGAAGACCTCGCACTGCCGCACCTGCTGCGCACCCATATTGGCGAGAACCCGCAGTGGAAGTCGCGCCGCGCGGGCTACAGCCAGGACGGCATCCCCAACAACCTGGCCGTGCTGCGCACCATGCGCGGCGCTTTGGGCCGGCGCATTGCACTGGGCAAGTCGGCGCACCGCGAGCTGCTGGCGCTGCAGGCCGAACTGGACGCCCTGCTGGCGCAGGACGACGGCACCAGTGAGGCGGTGGCTGAGTTGCAGCGCCGCATCGATGCGCTCGCGGCGCGCATCGGCAAGATTCCGTACCTCGACCCCATCGACCTGCGCTTTCGTGCGCGCACGCCGGTGCCCGTGCCCAGCAGCCAGGCGGTGATGTTCTGCGTGATGGATGTGTCGGGCTCCATGGACGAGACGCGCAAGGACCTGGCCAAGCGGTTCTTCATCCTGCTGTACCTGTTCCTCACACGGCACTACGAGACCATCGACATCGTGTTCATCCGCCACCACACCCAGGCGGCCGAGGTGAGCGAGGAGCAGTTCTTCCATTCCACCGAAAGCGGCGGCACGGTGGTGAGCAGCGCGCTGGTGCTGCTGGACCAGATCATCCGTGCGCGCTACCCGCAGGGCGACTGGAACATTTACGTGGCCCAGGCCAGCGACGGTGACAACTTCACCAACGACAGCGGCGTCTGCCGCAACCTGCTGGTGGACAAGATCCTGCCGCTGGTGCGCTACTTTGCCTATGTGCAGGTGGCCGAGGAAGAACAGAACCTGTGGGACGAGTACAGCCAGCTCGCGCCGCTGTACTCCCACTTTGCGATGCGCAAGGTCTCCGCACCCGGTGACATCTACCCGGTATTCCGCGATCTCTTCAAGAAAGAGGGGGTGGCCGCATGAACAGCGTTGTGCAGTACCCCGTGCTGGAGCGCCGCCTCAGCGACAACCCCTGGAAGGCCGCTGCCGTGGGCGAGCGCCGCCACCGTGCCGTGCCCGGCCAGCCCCTGCCTGCAGGCGCGCGGCCGGCCGAGCCGTTGCCCGACCCGAGCGACTGGACGTTCGAGCTGATCGAGCGCTACCACGCGGCCATTGCCGCCACGGCCGAGCGCTTTGGTCTTGACACCTACCCCAACCAGCTGGAGATCATCACCGCCGAACAGATGATGGACGCCTACTCCAGCGTGGGCATGCCGGTGAACTACCGGCGCTGGAGCTACGGCAAGGAGTTTCTGGCCACCGAACGGCGCTACCGGCGCGGGCACATGGGCCTGGCATACGAGATCGTCATCAACTCCAACCCCTGCATCAGCTACCTGATGGAGGAGAACACCACCGCCATGCAGGCGCTGGTGATTGCGCATGCCGCCTATGGCCACAACAGCTTCTTCAAGGGCAACTACCTGTTTCGCATGTGGACCGATGCGTCCAGCATCATCGACTACCTGGTGTATGCCAAGGACTATGTGGCCCAGTGTGAGGAGCGCTACGGCACGAGTGAAGTGGAGCGCCTGCTCGACTCCTGCCATGCCCTGGCCAACTTTGGCGTGGACCGCTACCGCCGCCCGTCCAAGAAGAACCTGGCGCGCGAGCGGCTTGAACGCGCGCAGCGCGAGGCCTACGCCCAGCAGCAGGTGAACGAGCTGTGGCGCACCCTGCCCACGCGCCCCGGCAAGGAAGGTGCGGCGCAAGAGGCAGACCGCTTCCCCAGGGAGCCGCAAGAGAACATCCTGTACTTCATCGAAAAAAACGCGCCCCTGCTGGAGCCCTGGCAGCGCGAGATCGTGCGCATCGTGCGCAAGATCGCCCAATATTTCTACCCCCAGCGCCAGACCCAGGTCATGAACGAAGGCTGGGCCACGTTCTGGCACTACACGCTGCTCAACACGCTGTACGACGAGGGGTATCTGAGTGATGGCGTGATGATCGAATGGCTGGGCTCGCACACCAACGTGGTCTACCAGCCACCCGTGGGGCACCGTGCCTATAGCGGCATCAACCCCTACGCGCTGGGGTTTGCCATGTACCGCGACATTCAGCGCATCTGCCAGCACCCCACCGAGGAGGACCGGCACTGGTTCCCCGACATCGCAGGCACCCCCTGGCTGCCTGCGCTCGACCATGCCATGCGCAACTTCAAGGACGAGAGCTTCATCGGCCAGTACCTCAGCCCGCACCTGATGCGCGAGATGCGCCTGTTTGCGCTGCATGACGACGCTGGCGAGCGCGATCTGGTGGTCAGCGAGATCCACGACGAAAACGGCTACCGCAGCCTGCGCCAGATGCTGTCGCAGCAGTACGACCTGGGCACGCGCGAGCCCAACATCCAGGTGTGGAACGTGAACCTGCGCGGCGACCGCAGCCTGACCCTGCGCCACACCCAGTACCAGGGCCGCCCGCTGGCCGACGACACGCAGGAGGTGCTCAAGCACGTGGCGCGGCTGTGGGGCTTTGGGGTGCAGATCGAGAGTGCGGACGCCGATGGCAACCACCCGGTGCTGCTGCACCAGGTGCCCGCCTCAGCCACCTGACCGGGCTGCGCTGGCACCTGCGCGGCGGTTGAGGGAAGATTGCTCTGTTTTTGATAGCTGCCAGTGCATGATGTACTAGCGCTACCGCCCGATTTGGCTCAAAAAGCGGGCGAAGAGGCCTTGGCCCGTGGCGCCCGGGCCTGCAGCGGGCAGTCGGTGGCCACACGCTCGGCCAACGTCTGGCGCAGGGTCTGCAGGGCGGCAATGCGGTCGTCAATCTCCTGCAGCTTGGCGGCCAGCACCTGCGCCAATGCGGGGCCGGGCTCGGCGGCGTCCCAGATGGCGGGCAGCCGGTCGCCGATCTCCGCCAGGGTAAAGCCCAGCTGCTGCGCAGTGCGGATGTACTGCACCAGCGTCACCACCTCGGGCGGGTAGTCCCGGTAACCGTTGTCCAGGCGCCGCGCGCGAATCAGGCCCTGCTGTTCATAAAAGCGCAGCGCCTCGCGGCTCAGGCCCGAGGCCGTGGCCAGTTCACCGATCAGCATGATCCCGTTCCCCTCACAAAGTGCTTGACCCTGAAGCGTACTTCAAGGTGGAAGCTCGGGGCCTCATTGATCCATTCACAGAGGTTTCCTGTCATGCACATCCCCGCTTTCGCTTCCGGCCGTTATCTGCGCATCGTGCGCGCCAGCGGCTGGTACGACCTGCTCGTCACCTGGCCGTTTGCCTTGCCCTGGACCTTTGCCTGGCTCTACACCCAGCTGAACCTGCTGGCCCAGGCGCTCGCATTGCCTGGCACCTTGCACCCCTTGGACACCACGCACATGCTGCTGGCCAACCTGCTGGGCTCGGTGGTGGTGGTGTGGTCGGTGGCGCGCATCGTGGCGCCCACGGTGCTGCTGGGGCGACTGGATGGCGTGGCGCGGTTTCTGTTTGCGGCCTGGCAGATCTACGCGGTGGCATACGGCGCCAATGCCATCGTGCTGGGTTTCACCGCCTTCGAGTTGTTGTTTGGCGTGCTGCAATGGTGGCGTGTAGCAGGTGCCAGCGCGGCGCTGTGCCCGCCTGACCCCGCGCGGGTGAATGAGCTGGTCAATGGGCGGGCGCGGGCAGCAGCCTGAAGGCCAGTGCACCCACCACCAGCATGGCCGCGATGGTCAGCATCACCGCCACGTACGGGTCTGCACCCTGTGCGGCGGCGATGGAGGCCGCCACGCCCGTCACCCACTGCATCAGCGCCACGCCCAGGAACAGCGCCATCGTGAACACCGCCATGGCCCGCCCCGTGACCGCAGGGGCGTAGGCCGAGCGCACGTCCGAATACTGCAGCACCATGTAGCCGGACAGCAGGCCCACGGCCACGGAGCCGCCCACGTCCAGCCATTCGGCATGCAGAAAGCCCATGGCCGCAAACAAGGCCGCCAGCAGGACGGTAAAGCCCAGCAGCCAGCGCCTGCGCCGCGTGGGGCCAGGGTCCAGCCGACCAAAAAGGGCTGGGCTGAACAGTGACACCAGCGACGACAGCATGGCCACATTGCCGCTGGCCACCAGCGAATAGCCGTGCCGCTCGATCAACAGTGGGCCCAGCCACAGTCCGCGCAGCGTGAGGAACGAGGCATAGGTCATCAGCGCCAGCAGCATGATGCCGGCGGTGTGCGGCAGCAGGAACAGCGCGCCGAAGCCGCGCACCGCCTGCAGCACCGATTCGCGCGGAGCGGCCTCGTCGATGGGTTGTGCGGGTTCATGCACCTTCCAGAAGATCAGCAGCCAGGCCAGCGCCGCCAGGCCCGCCAGCACGCCAAACCCCATGCGCCAGGACGACTGCTGCACCAGCCAGGCCAGCGGCGTGCCGGTGAACAGCATGCCCAGTCCGCCCACCCCCATGGCCACTCCCGACACCATGGCAAACCGCGAGGCCGGAAAGTAGCGTGCGATGAACACCGTGCACACCAAAAATGCGGGTGCGCAGCCCACACCGATCAGCACCTGCCCCAGCAGCACGGTGCCATAGCCCGGCGCCAGTGCCGACAGCACCGCGCCCGCAATGGTCAGCGGAAACGCCGCCAGCAGCGTGCGCCGCACGCCATACAGGTCGATGCCAATGCCCATGAACAGCTGCATGGTGCCAAAGGCAAACGCAAACGCCCCGGCAAACACCCCCAGCGCCTGCGCCGACAGACCGAACTCGGCCCGCAAGCCCGTCGCCATGATGGCCGTGATGGTGCGAAACGCCTGGCTCAGCGCAAAGCCCGCCACCAGCGCCAGCAGCATGGCCCAGGCAGTGCGGGGGGCGAGGAGAGGGGTGGCTGGCAAGGGGGTGGGCACGGGGGCAGGTCTCCAGAGCGGATGCCCGTTGCGGTCGAGAGGGGGTCTCTGCCGGCGACTGGGCCCCGCGAGGTTATCCGCTGAGCACGGACGCTGCTGTCACACATGGACGGTGGGGAGCCGGCCCGGTGGGCGGCGCAGCCGTACAGGCAGGCTCCTAGGGTATGTCCCAGTCCCTCCCGTCCATAACCGACCAAACGCGTCGGATGCTGCGGATTTTGGGGTGTGGGTGCTTGTAATCAGATGTTTCTACCGCTGATTGGGCTCTTCGGTGATTCCAATCCTGCCCCGTTTGCAGGGGGCTGGGGCCGTCATGAGGGCGCCACAGGGCGCGGGCAGACTTTAGAGGAGGCTCTCGATGTGGGGATCACCCCAATGACGGTGCCGGGGGCCTGGGGCACTCTTGTGTCCATGCGCTGCACCGGGTGTTGGTCACGGCTCTGGAATCGCAAGTTTCGGTCTCTCGCAATCAGGATGGTGCAGGCAGTGGTGAGTGGCAAGGTTTGTGCTTGGGTGATCACCATGGGGCTTTGAATGGGTCCCGGTGGCCGGTGGCCACAAGCCGTTGGATGGAAGTTGTCGGGCGTCGTCAGATGGCGCCGCGATGTCAGGAGTGACCGATGAAGACGATGGTTTTGCTGGGTTCGGGTGCGTTGGCTACCCTCTTGTTGTCGGGCTGCGCAAGCCAGCCCCCCGCGATGCAGGCGTTCAGCGCACCGACCGATGGCAGCAGCATGCAATACGCCTGCGGCAACGGTGAAAAAGTGGAGATGCAGTTCTACCCCGATCAAGGCCGCAGCGTGATGCGCCGCAGCGGCTGGACGGTGGAGCTACCCAAGCAGGCTGCCGACAGCGGCTACGCATACAGCAACGGCCCCACCACGGTGCTGGGCAAGGGCAATGAACTGACGATCCAGATTGGACACCTGGCACCGATCTGGTGCCGCAGCAACCGCGGCATGATGGTGGCGGGCGTCCAGTAACCTCACCCCTCTTTGTCACCGGCCTGTTCGGGGCTGGTTCGGATTTCTGGTTTTTCAGGGCCTGTGCAGCCTGTCTGCACAGGCCCTGTGTCGTTTCAGCGCGCCTCGGGCGTGCAGGACCCGGGGGCGGCTACTGCAGAAGCAGGGCGCTGCTCCAGCGTGCGGGGGGCGACCAGCAGGTTGCCCTGTGCGTCCCGCACGGTAACGACCACCTCGCGGCTGCTGTCGGCGCGGGTGTCGCTGAACTGCAGTTGCATCTCGGCGGCCACAGTGCGGGTTTGGGCTTCGCCCCCGTTGGAAAATTCCGTGGTTTCCAGGGTGCCCTTCAAGAGTGCCAGGCCCTGTGCATCGATCTCCCACGGGCCGGTGAACACAAAGCGCTGGCAGGTGATGTTGAGTTCCACCCGCTCGTTTTCCAACAGCAGGTCCGTGCCACCGCAATGCAGAGCGCAGGGGGCTCCCACCGTGAAGCCCGCGCCCGAAAAATAAACCGCGCCGTTGATCGGGCCGGTGCCCGTGCCACCGGTGCCGGGACCGCAGGCGGCCAGCACCAGCAGGGTGGTGACAGCCACCAGCCGTCGGGCCGTGAGCAGGGCCATCCGGGCCCAGAGTTCAGGAAGGACGTTCATCTTGGTCTGCGGCATAGAAGTAGCTGCCAAAGCGGGCGCGCCGGTTGCGCTCGCCGGGCGGGGTGTTTTGCTGGTCGTGGTCGTAGCGGGCCTGGGCCTCGGTCATCACGGTCTTGAAGGCCTGGCGCCAGGCCTTGGCGGCCACGACGTGCAGGCGGTGGGCTGATTCTTCGCTGAGCTGGTCCACAAACACGGCCTGCTCCAGGTAGTTGTGCTCGCCCTCCAGGTTGAGACTGGCAGCCGCCAAATGGTCGTGCAGGTTGTCCTGCATCAGCTGTGCCATCTCGGCAAAGCCCTGGCGCGGCACAAAGCCGGCGGCCAGCAGGCGGATGAGTCCATCCTCACCTTCCTCGGCCATGCCCAGACGCACCAGTTCGTCAAGCACCGCGCGGGGCCGCACATCGCTGCTGATGCTGGCCACCAGGCCATCGAAGTGCGGGGGCTCGCCGCTGCGGGGCAGGGGGCGGGGTTGGCCCTCGTCGTCCAGGCAATCCGTCTGGCTCAGCCAGCGCGCGGCCACCTGGCTTGCCATGTTCAACGGGGTTTCGCCCGCTTCTTCCTCAGCAGCGGGCTCGGCCAGACGGCCAAGGTTGCGCACATCGCGCCGGTGCACGCCCGACATCAGGCTCACCGCGCTGTCGGTGGTCTTCTTCCCTGTGCGCTGCAGCTCGTCATGCGCGGCGTCCAGAAACACTTTCTTCATGGCCGCGGCAAACGCGGGGTAGGCCACGCCATTGCGCAGCAGCAGGCGCGCCAGAGGGCGCAGCACGTGCAGGGCAGAGGCCAGAACGATGGCGGAGCGGGAGGGCATGAAAGAAGGCCGAGGCGCGGCGGGTGTCAGGGTCAGTCTGTGATTGTCATCTGGTTGACGGTTTGAAATTATGTGGGATATTATCCCACTTATCTGCGGTGTGGTGTGGTGTGGTGTGGGCCGAAGCCGACGCCGCGCCGCGGGTATCCGCATTCACAGGGAGAACAATCACATGAAGAACCGAGGGTTGATGAACACATTGGCGGGCATATCCAAAGCGTCGCCCGCATGGCTGGCCGTAGCCACCGCTGCATTCGTGGCCGGCTGCGGTGGCGGGGACGGCGGCAACCCGCAGACCCCCAACGAGGCGCGGCTGCAGGTGGCGCGCTCCGGCGATCTGGTGGCCTACTTCAAGGCCAAGATTGCGCAGCGGGTGGCGTTGGGCTATCCGGGCACGGCCATCACTGTGCCCACCGTGGGGGGCTTGAGCAGCGCGGGCAGCGTGGTCACCCACACCGGCGCGCCACTGGCGGGCGCGGTGGTGGAGGAAGACGCCCTCATCAAGGCCGAGGGCAACATGCTGTATGGCCTGCACCGCGCCTACGCCACCGACACCGGCCGCGAGCCGCCGCGCCTGGCCGCCATGGCCCGCGCGGCCGATGGCAGCCTGTCCAGCATGGGCAGCGCCACGCTGGACGCCAAGTTCATCCCCCAGGGCTTTTATGTGGCGGGCGGTGGTACGCGCGCTGCCGTGCTGTCGCAGCAAGACCCGTATGCCGACCGCCAGCCCGTGGTGGCTGCGGCCGACGCCAGCATCACCGTGTTGCCGGAGTACAGCCGCACGCTGTCGCTGGACCTGTTTGCCATCCACAAGGACATTGCGCCCGCGCAGCTCAAGCAGATGCGCATCGATGGCCTGCTGGTGGGCAGTCGCCTGATCGGCAACATGCTGTACCTGGTCACCACCTGGTCGCCTGACCTTACGCGCTTCAACGTGCCGGCGGGGGCCACGGCATCGGCGGTGGACGCGGCACTCAAGGACCTCAACACCGCCGCGCTGATCCCCACCCTGCGCGTGGATGGCGGCCAGTCGCAACCGCTGGTCAACGAGGCCGACTGCCTGGTGCAGACGGGCAATGCCTCGCTGTCGCTGCAGCTCACGTCCATCACGGCCATCGACCTCACCTCGTCCAACCTGGCGCGCACCAGCCGCTGCTTTGCGGGCGGCAGCGAAGCGGTGCACCTGGGCGCGCGCAGCGTGTATGTCGCCAGCTCGCGGCAGTACCGCTATGGCGGTGACGTTGCCAACGCTGTGTTCCCCGCCGACAGCCGCACCGACATCCACAAGTTCAGCTTCCGGGGCGCGCAGGTGGACTACGACGCATCGGGCAGCGTGGACGGCCACCTGGGCTGGGACCTGCGCCGCCTGCCATCGCGCCTGAACGAATACCAGAACGATCTGCGCGTGCTGACCTTCACCGGCAAGACGGGCCAGAGCGGCATGCCGCCGGTGACCATCCAGGCCCAGCAGGCCTCCCCCGCGCTGCTGACCGTGCTGCGCGACAGCGGTCGGGACAGCTATCTGGGCCCGCAGGCCAAGCTGCCCATTCGGCTGCGCACGGCGCGGGGCGACCAGCAGATCGACAACCTGTTCTTTGCAGGCGCCCGGGCCTATGCCACACCCTTTACCAACACCGAACCCGTGTGGGTACTGGACCTTGCCAACCCTGCGAACCCTACGGTGGCAGGCGAGCTGGCTGCGGGCGGCTATGCCGACCACCTGGTTCCGCTTCCGAACGGACTGCTGCTGGGCGTGGGCAAGGACAGCGCCCTGGGCGGCGTTGCCGATGGCATCCAGCTCGCGGTGTTCGATGTGCGCAATGCAGCGCAGGGCAAGCGGCTGGCCGCGCAGACGGCGGGCGGCCGGGGCAGTATCACCACGCTCGACAGCACCCGCCCCGTGCTCAACCTGCAGGCGGTGGAGGGAAAGGTGCGCATAGCGTTCCCTGCACGCGTTTACCAAGCGCCCACGGGCGTAGGCACGCCACCTCCCGTGCGTGGCTACCAGGGTGCCTTGCGGCTGGAGGTGAACACCACCACCGGCGCGCTGGCCCAGCGCTCCATGGTGGTGTCTACCGCCATCTTGAACGGCGATACGCCCGGGCTGTACAGCCGCTTTGACATTGCCAACGAGCGCAGCCTGCAGGTGGACAACGTGGCCTACCAGCTCTCGGGCGGGCAGGTGTTCACCAGGGCCGGGGACTGAAACGCCGCCGATTGCGAATCAGGGAGAGAACTATAAAAACGATAGCTGCTAACGCTTTATCGTTGGGCGCAGGCAGCAGTTAGAAGGCCTGTTCACCAGGGTGGTGAACAGGCCTGTTTTTTTTGGGGCAGCTTGAATTGCTCACAGATCCGTGCGCAGCTTCCAGATCTCCGGGAACAGCACCACGTCCAGCATCTTGCGCAAGTAGCTCACCCCGCCCGTGCCGCCCGTGCCGCGCTTGAAGCCGATCACGCGCTCCACCGTGGTCACGTGGCGGAATCGCCAGAGGCGGAACGCGTCTTCCAGGTCGGTCAGCTCCTCGCCCAGCTGGTACAGGTCCCAGTGCTTATCCGGGTTGCGGTACACGGTGAGCCAGGCCTGCTCCACCGCATCGTTTTCCACATAGGGCTGTGTCCAGTCGCGCTCGGTGTGGCTGGTGGGCACGGCCAGGCCACGCCGGGCCATCAGGCGCAGGGCCTCGTCGTACAGCGACGGCGCCTCGTACGCCGCCTGCACCTGGGCGAGCAGGTCAGCGCGGTGCTCGTGGGGCTTGAGCATGGCCCGGTTCTTGTTGCCCATCGAAAACTCGATGCAGCGGTACTGGTAACTTTGGAACCCGCTGGACTGGCCCAGGTACGGGCGCATGGCGCTGTACTCGGGTGGCGTCATGGTGGCCAGCACGTCCCAGGCGTGCACCAGCTGCTCCATGATCTTGCTCACGCGCGCCAGCATCTTGAATGCGGGCGGCAGCTCATCGCGCGCAATGTGGCCGATGGCCGCCCGCAGCTCGTGCAGCATGAGCTTCATCCACAGCTCGCTGGTCTGGTGCTGCACGATGAACAGCATCTCGTCGTGCGCGGGCGACAGCGGCTTTTGCGCGGTGAGGATGGCGTCGAGCTGCAGGTAGTCGCCGTAGCTCATGGACTTGCTGAAGTCGAGCTGGGCGCGCTCCTCGTGCACGATGGATTCGGGCAGGGCGGCAGACGCCGGGTTGTTGCCGTCGGCAGGGGTTTGGGAGAAAGGACACATGGTGGTTTGCCTTTCCGATCAGGTGACGGCGTGCGTCTGATTGAACTCGGCCTTCTGCCACTCGCCGCTCTCCAGCACCTGGCGCAAGTGCTCCACAGCGTTCCACACGTCTTCAAAGCCCAGGTACAGCGGCGTGAAGCCAAACCGCAGGATGTCCTTGTGGCGGCCTGTGCCGCCGTCGCCCTTGCGGAAGTCGCCAATCACGCCGCGCGCAATCAGCGCCTGCACGATGGCATAGGCGCCGCTGCCCTGGCCGCCCACGCCCGCGCCTTCGTCGCGCGTCAGGCACACCTGCGAGCCGCGCTGGGCATGGTCACGCGGCGTGGCCAGGCCCAGGCCGTGGCCTGCGCAGCGCTCTTCCACCAGCTGGATGAACAGATCAGTGAGCGCCAGCGACTTGGCGCGCAGCGCGGCCATGCCGCCCAGGCTTTGCGCGGCGGTGAACACATCCAGACCGCATTGCAGGGCCGACAAACTGATGATGGGCTGCGTGCCACACAGGTAGCGCGTGATGCCCGGCGCGGGATGGTAATCAGGGGTGAAGGCAAACGGTGCGGCGTGGCCCCACCAGCCGGACAGCGGTTGCCAGAAGCGGCTGGCATGGCGCGGGTGCACCCACACAAACGCCGGGGCGCCGGGGCCGCCGTTCAAATACTTATAGCCGCAGCCAATCGAGAAATCCGCGCCTGCGCCGTTCAGATCGACCGGCACCGCGCCCGCGCTGTGCGCCAGGTCCCAGACGCACAAAATGCCCTGGGCGTGCGCGGCGGCGGTGATGGTGGCCATGTCGTGCATGGCGCCGGTGCGGTAGTTCACGTGCGTGAGCATCAGCACAGCCACGTCGCTGGTGAGTGCTGCGGTGATCTCTTCGGGCTCTACCAGCACCAGCTCCAGGCCGCGCTCCTTGCACAGGCCTTCGGCAATGTAGAGGTCGGTGGGGAAGTTGCTGCGCTCGCTCACGATGCGCTTGCGCGCGGGGCTGTCTTCGCGCGCGATGTTGAGTGCCGCGCTCAGCACCTTGTAGAGGTTGATGGAGGTGCTGTCGGTGCACACCACTTCATCCTGGCCCGCGCCGATCAGCGGGGCGAGTTGGTTGCCCAGGCGCTGGGGCAGGTCAAACCAGCTGGCGGTGTTCCACGATTTGATGAGGTCTGTGCCCCATTCGCGGGTGACCACATCGGCCACGCGCGCGGCAGCGGCCTTGGGGGCCACGCCCAGCGAATTGCCGTCGAGGTAGATCACGCCTGCGGGCAGGGCAAAGTGGTCGCGCAGGGCGCGCAGCGGGTCTTGGGCGTCGCGGGTGCGGCAGTCTTGAAGGGTGATGGACATGGGAGTTGCGGAGATAGTTGCTATGCTATTGATAGCTGTCGGCGCATGTTGTACTAGCGCTTCCAGCCAAAAATGCTTGAAATTCTGTGTATCGCGCTAATCCAGCGCCCGCAGCACCGCGCGCACGGGCGATGCATCGGCCGTGGTCAGCTTGAGCGGCAGGGCAATGAGTTCGTAGTCGCCCTCGGGCACGGCGTCGAGCACCAGGTTTTCGAGCACGCGCAGGCCCCGGCGGCGGATGACCTGGTGGCTCTCCAGTGTCTTGCTGTCGGCCGGGTCGATGCTGGCGGTGTCGATGCCCACCAGCAGCACGCCCAGGTCGGCCAGGCGCTCGATGGTGCCGGGCGCATAGGCGGCCAGCTGGCCGTCCCAGCGGTCCACGGGCATGTGTTCATAGGTGCGCACCAGCACGCGCTGGGGCAGGGGGCTGTTTACCGCGTGGGCAATGTGTTCCCAGGTGACGAGCGGGCCGCAGCCGATGGCGTGGATCACGCGGCAGGGGCCCAGAAACGCGTCGAGCGAAACGTCACCGATGGTGGCGCCCTGCGCGTCATAGTGCAGCGGCGCATCGGCGTGGGCGCCGACGTGGGGCGACATGGTGATCGCGCTCACGTTGACCGGGCAGCCCGGGCCGATGGTGGCGCACCACTGCTGGCTGTAGGCCGTGTCGCCGGGGAATACGGGGCTACCCGCATGCACGGGCGGCGAGATGTCCCAGAGCCGGCGGGCGGTGGGGGAGGAAGGCGTTGACATGGGACAAAGTTTGCATGTCCCGAAAAACCCGTGGTGTCGGTTATTTCCAACATCGCTCAGATTTTTTGTTGAAGCCTAAACTATTTTGATGCGGCAGTAGCCCGGCTGCTGGAGCGTGTCACCTCACAAGATGGCGCCTTCCGCCAGCGGCGCAAGCCCGTGCCGCGCACGCGCCTTGTGGCAGGCGTAGTCGCCCGCCGAGAACTCGCGGCAGGGCGCGGGGCGCAGTTCGTAGATGCTGCAGGCCACCTGCTGGCCCACCTGGCCGGTGAGCGCAACGCAGCGGATGGGTACCTGCTCCGTGCCCCGCATGCGGCAGGTGCTGCCGTTCACATCCAGGGCCAGACCGTCGGGCACCGTGCCACCCATTGCCTGCATCTCGTACACAGCAAAGTCCACGCGAAAGCTGGCGCAGCAGGCGCCACAGCTCAGGCACGGGTGGGTGGAATCGGCGGTGGTCATCGTGGTCGCGTCGTCGGACATTCGGGGCGGGCGGTGGGCCTGCGGCGGGGCCGTCAGGCGCTGTGCGGGAGGGCAATGCTAACGAAAAAGCCCACGCCCCGACCGTTCAGGCCCGCGCCCATCTGCACCTGCCCGCCCATGCGCAGCACCGCCTGCCGCACGATGGCCAGGCCCAGACCTGAGCCGTTGGCGGCATGGCCCGTGCCCCGGTAGAAGCGCTCGAACACCCGCTGCTGCTCTGTGGCCGGGATGCCGGGCCCGTCGTCCTGCACCGACAGCTGCAGCGCCACCCCCCCGCGCCGCAGCGTCACCGCCACGTTGCCGCCATCGGGCGTGTAGCGCAGCGCGTTGTCGATGAGGTTGTGGGCGATGGATTCGAACGCAGGCTGGTCGAGCCGCGCGGGCAAGGTGTCGGGCGCGTCCAGCGACAGCTCGATCTGACGCGCGATGGCCTGCGGCGCAGCCTGCGCCAGCGCGCCGCGCAGCCATTGCGCCACGTCCAGGTCGCGCGGTGCGGGGCGCTGTGCGTCGTCCAGCGCGGCCAGGTCCAGCAGTTGCTGGGCCAGGTGCGAGGTGCGGGCGATGGCCTGCTCCAGGTGGGCCTGGGCCTGCGTGCGTTCCTCCTCGCTGGGCGAGCGGGCCATCACGTGGGCCTGTGCAGTGATCACGGCCAGCGGCGTGCGGATCTCGTGCGCGGCGTCCTGCACAAAGGCGCGCTCGCGCTCCACCTTGTGTCGCAGCTGTGCGAAGAGGTGGTCCAGCGACTGCTCCAGGGGCTTGAGTTCGCCGTGGCGGGCGTTGAAACCCACCGATTGGAGGTCGTCCTGTCCGCGCTGCGCAATGCGGCTGGCCAGTTGCTGCAGCGGCCGCAGGCCGTGACGTACCGAGAGCCACACCGCCAGCAGCACAAAGGGTGACGCCAGCAGCAGGTAGGGCAGCAGGGCGCGGCCGTTGGACTGCAGGAAGTTGGAGTCCGTGCGCTTGGTCTCGAACACCCGCAGTACCCAGCGCGCATTGCGACCGGTGTAGATGCGGAACGACCGGCCCTGCAGGGCGGCTTCCTCTATGAATGGCTCTGCGCGGGGCGTGGCGGGCGGCAAGGCCACGTTCTGCAGCCCCGGCGAGGCAAACACACGCTGGCCAGATGCCGCATCGAGCAGCTCGTGCATCTGCACCCCGGGCAGCAGCCCGATCTGGCGGCGGCGGACGTTGGTCCAGTGGTCGGTGGCCGCCACGGCCGTGGCGGCGTGTGCAGGATCGATAACCTGGGCCAGCGAGTCCAGCACCGCGTCGCCGTACTTCATCAGGCCCGGGTCCCGGGTGATGGTGTGTTTGTAGTTGACGAAGTTGTAGCCCAGCAGTACCGCCCACACCACCACAAACGCCACCAGCACCGAGGCCACGCTGCGGCGCATCAGCGTGGGTTCGGCCAGCCAGGCCCATGCGCTGCGCAACGCGTGCTTCATCGTGGTCATGCTTGCAACAGGTAGCCCACGCCGCGCACGGTTCGGATCAGCTCTGCTCCGATCTTGCGCCGCAGGTTGGACACATGCACTTCGATGGCGGCAAAGTCCATGGGCTCGCCCAGCGGGTCCAGCCGCTGCGACAACACGCTTTTGGACACCACCACACCGGGTTCGCGCGCCAGTTCCAGCAGCAGCTGAAACTCGCGCGGCGACAGCTCCAGCGGAAGCCCGGCGCGCTGCACGGCATGACGCCGGGGCTCGATCACCAGCTCGCCCAGCACCCAGCGCTCGCTGGCCTGGCGCGCGCTGCGGCGCAGCACGGCGCGGATGCGCGACATCAGTTCGGCCGTGGCAAAGGGCTTGATCACAAAGTCGTCCGCCCCGCCGTCCAGGCCCGCCAGCCGGTCCTCCACGGCCGAGCGCGCCGTGATCACGATGACGGGCACCTGCCCGCTGTGCCCGCTCTGGTTGCGCCAGCGCGCCAGCAGGTCAAAGCCACTGCCATCGGGCAGTGTGAGGTCCAGCAGCACACAGTCGACGGTGGTGGCATCGACGGTGGCTGGGGCGTCCACAGCGCGGCGCAGCCACTCACTGGTCAGCCCCTCCACCTTCAGCGCGGACTGCAGCGCGCGGCCCAGATCCAGGTCGTCTTCGATGAGCAGGATGTGCATGGGGCGATTGTGGCGGGAGTGATGGCCGTTGCGCAGTGCCGCAGCCGCCACCTTTGGCTGGCCTTAAGGCGGGACTTTGCACAATGGGCGCATTCAATGGCTCAACACATGGGGGGGAACGATGGCATCGACAACCAAACAGGCGATGGTGCGGCGATGGTGGGGCAGCGCAGCGCTTGCTGCTGCACTGGCCTTGGTGGGCTGTGCCTCCGGGCCTACGCACCCTTCGCTGGCTGGAGCGCAATTGCCCGACCTGGTGCCCGTGCGCGACTTTGTGGCCAGCCGGCAGTCCACTGGGGGTTATCGCGTGTCGCCGGATGGAAAGCGCATCGCCTGGTTTGGCACCGACGGCGTGGTGCCCGCAATCTGGGTGCAGTCCATCGATGGGGGCGACGCCAAGGCGTTTCGCATCCGTGCGCGCACCATCCGCTTCAGTGCCGACAGCCGCTGGCTCGGCATCACGGCCGACCCCACGGGCGATGAAAACACCCGCATCTATGCGGGCGCGGTCGAGGGCCCCGGTACCGACTTGCGCGAGCTGATGCCCGCACCGCGTTCAGTGGCGCATTTTGCGGAGGCGGTGGATGCCTCGTCCGACTTCATCGTCACCTCCAACCAGCGCGACAAAAAGGTGTTTGACCTGTACCGCGTGAACCCGGCAGGTGGCGCGCCGGTGCTGCTGGCCACCAACCCCGGCAACGTGAACTGGTGGGGCGTGGACACCACGGGCCAGCTGCGCGCCCGTGCACAGATCCAGGGCGAGCAGGTGCTGCTGGAGCGGCCCGGCACCGCGCCAGGCACCTGGGTGACCGTGGCAGAGCGCAGCCGATGGGACACGCTGAACATCTTTGGCCTGCACGATGAGGGGCGCAAGGCCTGGGCCTTGTCGAACCGGGGCCGCGACAAGCTGGCGCTGGTGCGGCTGGACCTGACCACGGGCGCCGAGGAAGAGTGGTTTGCCTCGCCCGACGTGGACCTGGATAACGTGACGCTGAGCCGCCGCACTCGCGAGCCGCTGCTGGCGTACTTCATGCCGGGCTACCCCGCGCGCAAGGTGTTCGACCCTGCGCTGGATGCTCGCCTGTCTGCGCTGGCCGGTGACAAGCCTGCAGAGGTACTGGTGACCAGCCTGGACCAGACCGACAAGGTGCTCACGGTGGCGGTGGCCACCGACCGGGGCACGCGCAGCTACCTGCTGCGCGATGGGCACGAACCCCGCTTTCTGGGCGAGAACCGCCTGAGTCTGATTGCCAAGGACCTGGCGCCCACCGCGCCCATCACCTACACCGCGCGCGATGGTCTCACCATCCACGGCTACCTCACGCTGCCCGTGGGGGCAGCGCCGCAGCGGCTGCCCACCGTGCTGCTGGTGCATGGCGGCCCGTGGGCGCGTGACCGCTGGGGCGACGGTGCTACCAGCCGCGCCATGCAGCAGTTTCTGGCCAACCGGGGCTATGCGGTGCTGCAGGTCAACTACCGGGGCTCCAGCGGCTACGGCCGCAACCACATGGAAAAAGCCCGGGGCGAGTTCGCGGGCCGCATGCACGACGATCTGGTGGACGGCGTGCGCTGGGCGATGGAAAGCGGCGTGGCCGACCCGCAGCGCGTGGCGATCTATGGCGCGAGCTACGGCGGCTATTCAGCCCTGGTGGGCGCCACCTTCACGCCCGAAGTGTTTGCGTGTGCCGTGGATGTGGTGGGCGTGACGGACATCGCGCGCCTGCTGGAGGCCGCGCCGCCGTATTGGGAGCTGGGCTTGCCCTGGTGGCACCGCTATGTGGGCAACCCGGCTGTGCCGGAAGACCGCGCCCGCATGGATGCGAAGTCGCCCCTGTACCGGGCGGAGCATGCGCAAAAGCCCATCCTCATCATGCACGGCGTGAACGACCCGCGCGTGAAGCTGGAGCAGTCCGAATGGATGGTGGCGGCCCTGCGCAAGGCGGGTAAAGAGGTCGATTACGTCACCTTCAAAGGGGACGGACACGGCAACCAGCGCTGGCCCAATAACCTCACCATGTACCGCAAGACCGAGGACTTCCTCGCCCAATGCCTGGGTGGGCGGACCAGTGGTTTTGACTACTACCAGCTGGGCGCGTGGGCGTTCTGATGGGGCAGGCTGCCGCTTCGTTGGTAGTACGCAGGGGGGTGCGCGGCGGCGGTCTGGTCGCCGCGATGGCCCTGGCCGCAGTGTTTGGTGCGACAGGTGCTCAGCCGGTGGCCCCTGCGAGTGCGGCCTCGGTCGCCGCAGAAGATGCAGCGCCTGCGGCGCCGCCGGTCTACACCCGGGCGCGGCTGGTGTCTGTGGAGGCGGATGCGGGCGGCCACACCACGCATGTGCGGCTGAAGCTGCTGCCCCGCGCCAAGCTACCGTTCACCACACAGACCTTCCGGGTGGTCAACCCCGCCCTGATGCGCGGCATTCCGCAGGGGGCCTGGGTGCAGTTCACTGCCCGGCACATCGACGGCGAAAACACGCTCACATCCATCCGGGCTACTGCGGAGTGCAAGCGGTTTGAGCGATGTGACTGACCACCCGGGCAGGGCAGCGGGGCTGCGGCTTGCGCTGCGTCAAGGAGAGAGTGGGACGGCAACCAGCACGATGCAGATATTGGTAGAATGAGAATCACTATTATTTGTATCGAGGCCAGTCACCATGAAAACCATGGACGATGGCGCTGCGGCGCGGTTGCATCTTCCTACGCAGCAGAACCTGTCCTCGCGGCTGGACCAATTGCCGCGCCGTGCCTCGGGCCGGGTCACGGGCCTGTTGCCCGCACAGGACGCGCAAGAGCACAGCATGCTGCTGCGCTTGCTGGAGATTGGCTTCCTGCCCGGTGAAACCGTGCAGGTGGTCGCACGCGGCGGCTGGGGGGGCGATCCCATCGCGGTGCGGGTGGGGCAGGCCACGTTTGCGCTGCGTCGCCAGGAGGCCTCCATGGTGCAGGTGCAGCCGCTGGATGACACCAGCCTGTCTGCCAAGGAGCTGGCATGAACGCCCAGGCTACTGTGCAGCCCACCGCCGCCGATGCGCCCCTGCGCGTGGCGCTGCTGGGCAACCCCAACTGCGGCAAGACCGCGCTGTTCAACCTGCTCACCGGCGCACGCCAGAAGGTGGCCAACTACGCGGGCGTGACGGTGGAGCGCAAGGAAGGCCTGCTGCAGACCGCCGCCGGCCGCCGCGTGCGCGTGCTGGACCTGCCGGGCGCCTACAGCCTGCATGCACACAGCGTGGACGAGGCCATCACTCGCGACATCGTGCGCGGGCGCCGCGCGGGCGAGCCCGTGCCCGATGTGCTGGTGTGCGTGACCGATGCTACCCACCTGCGCCTGAACCTGCGCCTGGTGCTGGAGGCACGCGCCCTGGGCCTGCCCATGGTGCTGGTGCTCAACATGATGGACGTGGCCGAGCGCCAGGGCATCGCCATTGACCGCGAGGCGTTGTCGCGCGAGCTGGGCATGCCCGTGCTGGCCACCGTGGGCGTGCGCGGCAACGGCGCCCAGGAGCTGGTGCAGTGGCTGGATGGCGCCAACCTGCAGCAGCTGCAGCGCCCGGTGGTGGCGCCCGATGCGGCGGCGCGCCTGGATGCGAGCGACCTGGAGGCGCAGAACGACGTGATCCGCACGCACCAGGAAGTGCGGCGCATTCTGGACCGTGCCGTGCGCGTGCCGGTGGTCAGCCTGCGGACTGACGACCGCATCGATGCGGTGGTGCTGCACCCGGTGTGGGGCCTGCTGATCCTGGCCGCCACGCTGTTCCTGATGTTCCAGGCGGTGTTCAGCTGGGCCGAGCTGCCCAAGTCATGGATTGAAGATGGCGTGGGCTGGCTGGCAGCCCTGGTCAACAGCCACATGGCCGACGGCCCCTTGCGCAGCCTGCTGACCGACGGGGTGCTGGCGGGTACGGGCGGGGTGCTGGTGTTTTTGCCGCAGATCCTGTTCCTGTTCCTGTTCATCCTGGCGCTGGAGGACTCGGGCTACCTGCCGCGTGCGGCGTTCTTGCTGGACCGCGTGATGGGCACGGTGGGCTTGTCGGGCCGCTCGTTCATCCCGCTGCTGTCGAGTTTTGCGTGTGCCGTGCCGGGCGTGATGGCCACGCGCTCCATCACCCACTGGCGCGACCGGCTGGTGACCATCATGATCGCGCCGCTCATGACCTGCTCGGCGCGCCTGCCGGTGTATGCGCTGCTGATTGCAGCCTTCATCCCTGAGCGCTCTGTGGCGGGGGTGTTCAACCTGCAGGGTGTGGTGCTGTTCGCCTTGTATGTGGCAGGCATCGTCAGCGCCATGGCCGTGGCGGCAGTGGCCAAGCTGGCCCGCAGCGATACGCGGGCTACGCCGCTGATGATGGAACTGCCCGCGTACCGCTGGCCCAGCGTGCGGGGCCTGGCCTATGGCCTGTACGAGCGGGCGGTGATTTTCATCAAACGGGTGGGCGGCATCATCCTGGCAGTCACGGTGTTGTTGTGGTTCCTGTCCACCTACCCCGGTGCGCCGGAAGGCGCCACACAGCCTGCCATCACCTACAGCCTGGCCGGCCAGCTGGGCCGCCTGCTCGAGGTCATCGTCGCGCCCATTGGCTTCAACTGGCAGATTGCCATTGCGCTGGTGCCCGGCATGGCGGCCCGCGAGGTGGCGGTGAGTGCGCTGGGCACGGTGTACGCGCTGTCCGCCACAGGCGACGAGGTGGCCAGCCAGCTGGGGTCGCTGATTGCGGGCTCGTGGTCGCTGGCCACTGCGCTGTCGCTGATGGCCTGGTATGTGTTTGCGCCCCAGTGCATCTCCACCATCGCCGCCGTGCGGCGTGAGACCAATGGCTGGCGCTACCCGCTGCTCATGGTGGGGTACCTGTTTGCCATGGCGTATGCGGCCAGCTTTGTGACCTACCGCGTGGCGCTGGCGCTGGGCGGCGGCTGAGGGGAAACGGTGTGATGGTCCAGCAACTCATGGTCGGTCTGATCGTCCTTGCCGCAGCGCTCTATGTGCTCTGGCGGTATCTGCCCTGGCGCTGGCGCCGGGGGTTGGGCAAGGTCCACCCGGGGCTCGTCCAGTCGCCAGGCTGTGGGGGAGGCGATGGTGGGTGCAGCAGCTGCGGCAGTTGCGCGGCGCCGTCCGCGGCGGCCGCTGAAAAGCCCGTGGCCATACCCGTCCGTCGCGGGCCTGCTTCTCAGTAGTTGCTATATTTTATATAGCTGTTGGCGCATGATTCACTAGCGCTACAGGCCGTTTTGACTCAAATTGTCTACTGGTACAGCTGGCCTTGGCCCAGCGCGCTCAACGCCTGTTGCAGGTTGACGCGCGCCTGGGCCTCGCAGCGTTGCGCAAAGTAGGTTGTGCCATAGATGTGCGGGCGGTCCAGAAAGCCTCGCAGCACTGCGCTGCGCCCCGCCACATAACGCGGCCAGCGCACAAAAAAGTATTCACGCCGCACGTTGCGTTCGAACTGTCGGTACACCGCGTCACTCTGGCCCAGGATGGCGAGGTCGATGTCCACCACCCACAGCGCATCGCCGGTGAGCGGGCCCGGGGTGTGGCGGGTGTCCATCACATGCTGGTGCACGGTTTCGGCCAGCGTGGTGGGCAGCCCTTGGCCCAGCAGGAACTGTCGCGCCCAGTCGGCGCTGCGCGCCTCGTTGTGTCCGCTCCACGGCCAGTAGATGGCGTCGTGGTACCACAGGGCGAGGGCCGCAGCATGGGGGTTGTGAAGCGCTCCGGGCTGCTGGTCCTGCACTGCCTGGAGGTGCCGCAGGCAGGCCCGCAGATGCGTGGTGTCGTGGTAGGCGCGGGGCCAGCGGGCCCAGCTGCGCAGCAGGCGCCTGCCCTCGGCCCGCCAAGCGGGCGTGTCGCGCCCCAGCGTTTGGCCCAGGGCCTGCCAGTGCGCCAGCAATTCGGCGCTGTGAGCGGGCTGGCGGCGCCAGGGCATGGGGGCTTTTAGGCCAGTTTGCCCAGCAGCAGGTACTCCATCAGTGCCTTCTGCACGTGCATCCTGTTCTCTGCCTCATCCCACACCACCGACTGCGGCCCGTCGATCACATCCGCCTCGACCTCTTCGCCCCGGTGCGCGGGCAGGCAGTGCATGAAGAGGGCGTCGGGCTGGGCCGCAGCCATCATTTCGGTGTCCACGCACCAGTCGGCAAAGGCCTTCTTGCGCGCTTCGTTCTCGGCTTCGTAGCCCATGCTGGTCCACACATCGGTGGTGACCAGGTCTGCGCCCCGGCAAGCTTCCATGGGGTTGCTGAAGAATTGATAGCTGTCAGCGCTGATTCCACCGGCGCCAGCGGCCAATTTCTCGTCCACTTCGTAGCCGCGCGGGGTGCTCACATGCACCTTGAAGCCCAGCAGCGACGCCGCCTGCAGCCAGGTGTTGGCCATGTTGTTGCCGTCGCCCACCCAGGCCACTGTCTTGCCCTGGATCGAGCCACGGTGTTCGATGAAGGTAAAGATGTCCGCCAGGATCTGGCAGGGGTGGTATTCGTTGGTCAGACCGTTGATCACGGGCACGCGCGAGTTGGCGGCAAAACGCTCGATCTTGGCCTGCTCATACGTGCGGATCATCACCAGATCGGTCATGCGGCTGATGACCTTGGCGCTGTCCTCGATCGGTTCGGCGCGGCCCAGCTGGCTGTCGCCCGTGGTCAGGTGCACCACACTGCCGCCGAGCTGGTACATGCCCGCCTCAAAGCTCACGCGCGTACGGGTGCTGGCCTTCTCGAAGATCATGGCCAGCGTGCGGTCCACCAGCGGGTGGTGCTTTTCGTAGGCCTTGAACTTCTTCTTGATGAGCGCGGCGCGCTCGAACAGGTAGGCGTATTCGTCGGCGGAGAGGTCGGTGAACTGCAGGTAATGTTTCAGCGTCGTCATGGCAGTGGGGCTATTCTTCATTCAGCCAGGATGGCTTTGACCAGCGGGGTCAGCTTGGCGACGATTTCGTCGGCTTCGGCGGTGGTGAGGATCAGCGGCGGCACCAGGCGGATCACGCTGTCGGCCGTGACCGACAGCAAGAGGCCTGCCTCGGCCGCGCGGCCGATCAGGGCGCCGCAGGGCTTGTTCAGCTCGATGCCCAGCATCAGGCCCTGGCCCCGGATCTCCTTCACACCGGGCAGGCTGCCCAGCTCGCGCTGCAGTGCCGCCCTGAGGTGCTCACCCACCGTGGTGGCATTTTGCAGCAGGCCGTCTTCTTCCATGATGCGAATGGTCTCGACCCCGGCGCGCATGGCCAGCGGGTTGCCGCCAAAGGTGGTGCCGTGGTTGCCGGGCTGCAGCACGTTGGCCGCCTTGGGGCCGGCCACCACCGCGCCAATCGGCACGCCCGAGCCCAGGCCCTTGGCCAGCGGCATCACGTCAGGCACGATGCCAGCCCACTGGTGGGCAAACCACTTGCCGGTGCGGCCCATGCCGCACTGCACTTCGTCAATCATCATCAGCCAGCCGCGCTCGTCGCACAGCTTGCGCAACTGCTGCAGGTATTCCACGCGCATGGGGTTGATGCCGCCCTCGCCCTGGATGGTCTCGAAGAACACGGCCACCACATTGGGGTTGCCTTCGGTGGCTTGCTTGATGGCTTCGATGTCGTTGAGCGGCACGCGCACAAAACCCTCGACCAGCGGGCCGAAGCCGCTGTAGATCTTGGGGTTGCCGGTGGCCGACATGGTAGCAATCGAACGGCCGTGGAAGGCCTTTTCGTAAACCACGATCTCGGGCTTGGCGATGCCCTTGTCCACGCCGAACTTGCGGGCAATCTTCAGGGCCGCCTCGTTGGCCTCCAGGCCCGAGTTGCAGAAGAACACGTTGGTCATGCCCGACAGCTCCACCAGCTTGGCGGCCAGCTGCTCCTGCAGGGGCGAGTGGTAGTAGTTGGAGGTGTGGATCAGCTTGGTGATCTGGTCCTGCAGCGCGGGCACCAGCTTGGCATGGTTGTGGCCCAGCGTGTTCACGGCAATGCCGCCCAGGCCGTCCAGGTATTCCTTGCCGTTCACGTCCCACACGCGGCTGCCTTGCCCACGGGCCAGCGCGATGGGTACGCGGCCATAGGTGTTCATCACGTGGGGCGAAGCTGCCGGGATGGAAGCGGTCATGCGGAAATCTCCAGACGGTACGGTGGCGAAAAAGCGAGTCACGATTCTAGGGGGAGCAGGGGTGCGGTCTGTTGACGATTGCGCATCACTGCAATGCCGGGCCCTTACCCTCTTTGGGGTGCCTATGTGTAGCGCGCCGGAGGGATTAGGGAGCTAGCTCTTATATAAGAGTTAGAATGTCGCGTTGCGGTGCAACATGCAGTGATCCTGCGTCTGTGCCCTCACTACCACTCCAATCCCCGATGGTTTCCCCCTCCTCCAAAGAAGTCTTCATCCAGGGCATCACCCATGACGGGAAAACCTTTCGTCCCAGCGACTGGGCCGAGCGGCTGGCCGGGGTGATGAGCAGCTTTCGACCCGGTGGAGCCCGGCCAGGCAGCCATCTGAGCTATTCGCCCTGGTGCATTCCCACCACGCTCAACGGCGTGAAATGTGTGGTCGTACACCGCGACCTGCAGGGGCACGAGCCCATGGCCTGGGACTTCGTGATCAATTTCGCCCGCGACAACAACCTGCAGGTGGCCGAGGCCTGCCTGCTGCCCGACCCGCCTCCTCCCGCCAAGCTCTGACCGGCCACAGCCTGGCTCCCGGCGCTGCCTGCCGTGTCGGGCCCGAGGCGTCACTGCGCAGGGGCATGCCCGCCCGGCAGCCAGCGGGCACTCCCCATCCACCCTTTGATGCGCTTCAGGCTGCCTGGCGCAGTTCTGAACCCCCAACGAAAAAACCGCCCGAAGGCGGTTTGTCCGTTTTTTGCTGGCAGCGCACCCGTTACAAACGGCGAACGGCAGGTGCCGTTCGGGCTGTTTGCCTGAAGTGGGTCAGGCGGCCGTTGCCAGGGCTTTCACCTTGGCAGACAGACGGCTCTTGTCGCGAGCAGCCTTGTTCTTGTGGAAGATGCCCTTGTCAGCCACGGTGTCCACCACGGCTTGCATCTTGGCGAACAGTTCGGTCGCCTTGGTCTTGTCGCCAGCCAGAACAGCCTTTTCGACGTTCTTGACAGCGGTACGGTATTTGGAACGCAGCGAGGTGTTAGCAGCGTTGATCTTGACGTCCTGACGGACGCGCTTGCGGCCCGACGCCAGGCGCGGGTTCTTCTTCTTGGGTTTTGCGGATGCCATTGTTTAGTTCCTTGGGTCTGTGGATGATGCCAGCAAAGCCCGCGATTATAGCCCAGAGCAGTTCCTGTATCCATACCTGTGCCCGAACCGGCGGAACGCCATCGCCACCGCACCGGTGGCACCTGGCGCTGTCAGCGCGACATGTGCATCGCCCTTGACGGCGGAGGGGCACGGCTTCGAGCCCGCCTGCGCAGGCTTGGACGGTCTGAAAAAGCTGCGGCCTGTGGCAGCTGTACCGAGGCGCGAAGCGGCGCAGGGGGAATACACTCCCCGCGGTGTCACTGTTCAAAGCCGCCTCCACCGTCTCCCTCTTGACCCTCGTCTCCCGCATCACCGGGCTGGTGCGCGAGTTGCTCATGGCCTCCGTGTTCGGGGTCAGTGCCATGACCGACGCCTTCAATGTGGCGTTCCGCATTCCCAACCTGTTCCGCCGGGTGCTGGGCGAGGGCGCTTTCAGCCAGGCTTTTGTGCCGGTGCTGGCTGCCACCCGGGCCGAGGACGGCGACGAGGGCGCCCGGGCGCTGATCGACCACGTGGGCACCTTGCTGGCCTGGGCGCTGGTGCTGCTGTGCATCGCGGGCGTGCTGGGTGCGCCCTGGATGGTGTGGGCCATGGCCAGTGGGCTCCAGCCCCAGGGGTTTGACGCCGCAGTCACGATGACCCGCTGGATGTTCCCCTACATCGGCTTCATGTCGCTGGTGGCGCTGGCGGGGGGCATTCTCAACACGTGGAAGAAGTTTGCGGTGCCTGCCGCCTCGCCGGTGCTGCTCAACATTGCGCTCATCCTGTCCATCACGCTGGGCGCGCCCTTGTTTGCGCGCTATGGCATCGAGCCTATCTATGCGCAGGCGGCGGGCGTGATGCTGGGTGGCCTGCTGCAACTGGGCATCCAGGTGCCTGCGCTGCTGCGCCTGGGGCTGCTGCCCCGCATTGGCGTGCGCTGGTCCGCCATCCGCGCTGCGTGGGCGGACCCGACCACCCGCAAGGTGGCGCGCCTGATGCTGCCCGCCTTGCTGGGGGTGAGCGTGGCGCAGGTTTCGCTGCTCATCAATACGCAGATTGCCTCACACCTGGCCACTGGCAGCGTGAGCTGGATCACCTATGCCGACCGCCTGATGGAGCTGCCCACCGCCTTGCTGGGCGTGGCGCTGGGCGTGGTGCTGATGCCGCAGCTGGCCAGTGCCCGCGCCAAGCAGGATGACGAACGCTATTCGGCCATGCTCGACTGGGGGCTGCGGCTGGTGGTGGTGCTGTCGGTGCCCTGCATGGTGGCGCTGCTGGTGTTTGCCAAGCCCCTGGTGGCAGTGCTCTACCACTACGGCGCCTTTGCCGATCGGGACGTGCAGCAGACCACGCTGGCCCTGGCGGGCTACGGGGTTGGCATTGTGGGCATCGTGGCCATCAAAGTGCTGGCGCCGGGCTACTTTGCCAAGCACGACATGCGCACGCCCATGCTGATTGCCGTGGCGGTGCTGGTGCTCACGCAGATGATGAACTTTGTGCTGGTGCCCTATTTGCAGCATGCGGCGCTGACGCTGTCGATTGGCGTGGGGGCGGTCATCAACGCTACCTGGCTGCTGGTAGGGCTGCTGCGGCGCGGCAGCTACCGGCCCTTGCCCGGCTGGGGGCGGTTTGCCTTGCAGGTGGTGGCGGCCAGCGCCTTGCTGGCAGTGCTGCTGGCGTGGGGTGCCCAGCATTTCGACTGGGTGGAGATGAAAGCGCAGCGCCTTCAGCGCATCGGCCTGCTGGCCGCGATGATGGCTGTAGCCGCAGTGCTGTACTTTGGCGCCCTGTGGGCGGCCGGCCTGAAGCTGCGCCAGCTGCTGCGCCGCTGAATATCTGCGGCAGGCCTGGACCCCGAAATACCCCGCAAAGCCCGCTCTTCTGTGGCTTGACGCCATGGCGACGGCCCCGTACAAAGCTGCCATGTCCTTGAGCCTTTCCGTGCCCACCTCGCTGGAGTACTTTGCATCGCTGGTGCAGAGCGACGACCACTTTCCGCTGCTCGAAGCCGCCGCCAGCCTCGCGCAGGATGAATACCCCGAGTTCGACGTGCAGCAACTGCTGGGCGATGTGGACCAGCTGCAGGCCCGTATCAAGCGCCGCCTGCCTGCCGATGCGCCGGCGCTGCAGCGGCTGCGCACGCTCAACCAGTTCTTTTTTGCTGACCTGGGTTTTGGCGGCAACATCAACAACTACTACGACCCAGAGAACAGCTACCTCAACGCCGTGCTGCGCACGCGCCGGGGCATTCCCATCAGCCTGGCTGTGCTGTGGATGGAGCTGGCCCAAGGTCTGGGCTTGCATGCGCGGGGCATTGCGTTCCCGGGGCACTTCATGGTCAAGGTGTTGCTGCCCAAGGGCCAGGTGGTGCTGGACCCGATCTCGGGCCAGTCGCTCAGCCGCGAGGAGCTGGCCGAGCGGCTGGAGCCCTACAAGCGCCGCAATGGTCTGGTGGACGACTACGACGTACCGCTCGGCCTGTATCTGCAGGCCGCCACACCGCGCGACATCATTGCGCGCATGCTGCGCAACCTCAAGGAGGTGCACCGCACCCAGCAGGACTGGCAACGGCTGGTCGCCGTGCTGGACCGGTTGATCGTGTTGTTGCCCGAGGCCTGGGGCGAGCGCCGCGACCGGGGGCTGGCGCACGCCGAGCGTGGCAACACAGCCGAGGCGGTGGCCGACCTGGAGGCCTATCTGGCCCACAGCGAAGACGGGCTGGATCTCGACCTCATCGCCGACCGGCTGAGCGCGCTGCGCAACGCCAACGGCTGATGTCCGGCGCCTGACTCAAAAATAGTTTTAGAACGGCGTGCTGTCTGCAGGCAGCGCTGCCTGCAGCTGCGCCACCTGGCGGCGCAGCTCGGTGTTCTCCGCCGTCAGTTCCGCCACACGGATGCGCAGTGTGTGCAACTCGTCGCTGGCTGGAGCGGAGTCCGTGGGGGTGTCTGCCGGGCTACCTTCTGAAGGAGTCTCCTCGCGCGGCTTGCGCTTGTTGAGTTCGCGCACGCGTTTGGCCGCCTGCTTGAGTTCGTCCTTGCCGGCCACGGCCGCTGCCACCTGTTCCTCGGCGGGCAGGGTGGCGACGGCGGCTGCGGCGTTGATGGAGATGGTGCCGGACTTCACAGCCGCCACCAGCTCGGGGGCCGCCTGTTTCTGGATCTTTTCGATCATCACCACCTGGCTGCTGCTCAGCCGCGCAGCCTTGGCGATGGCCTCGCGGCTGTTCAACGGGTCGGGGGCGGGCAGGGTGGCGGCTGCCTCGGGCACGTCAGCCGTGGGGGTGGCTTCGGCGGTCTCTGTGGAGGTGGCTGCGCGGGCCTTGCGCTCGGCCATGATCTCGCGCTTGCGCAGGGCGAGCACGCCGCGCTGGAAATCCGACACGCTGCGGCGGCCCAGGTGCTGGTCGATCATCCACAGGTGCACGTCTTCCATCGTCTGAAAGCGCGGGTTCTGCACGGTCTGGAACGGCAGGCCATGTTTTTGGCAGATGCCGTAGCGGTTGTGCCCGTCCACCAGCACATCGCCCCACAGCACCAGTGCGTCGCGGCAGCCTTCGGTGAGGATGCTGCGTTCCAGCGCGTCGTGTTCGTCGGGGGTCAGGGGTTCGATGTAGGCTTTGAGTTCTTCGTTGACGACGATGTTCATGGTGGCAGGGGGTCCGGGGAGCTGGGCAAGGGGCGGCATTGTAGTGGGGCTTGCCACCGGGCCTGTCGGGCGATCACACCGGCCGCACGGTCCCACCTACTGATCGCGCGTGCCTCGCAGGGCCAGCCAGCCCGCAACCGCCGTGAAAGCCGCCACCACGGCCACGATGATCCAGAAGCCGTGGCCGTTGTCGGCCAGCGGCACGCCGCCCACATTCATACCAAACAGGCCGGCCAGAATGTTGATGGGCAAGGCCAGCACGGTCACCACCGTCAGCACAAACAGGCTGCGGCTGTTGGCTTCCTGCACGCTGGCGGCGATTTCTTCCTGCAGCAGCTTGATGCGCTCCTGCAGGCCCTGCATGTCGCGCAGCACCACCGAAAACTCCTCGGTCGAATCGCGCAGCTCTTGTGCATCGTCGGCGCCCATCCACGCGGGCGGGTGCTGCAGCAGGCGAAACAGTGCCGCAGGCTCGGGCGCCAGCAGCCGCTGCAGGCGCACCAGCAAGCGTCGCAGCACGCCCAGCCGCGCGCGCTTGTGGTCCAGGCGCCCGGCCAGCAGTGCGTCTTCTACATCGTCGATGCGTTGTGTCACGCCCCGCACGATGTCCACCAGGCCCGAGGCCTGGGTGCGCATCAGCTCGGCCAGCAGCGCCACGCTGGAGCAGGGGGCATTGCCGGTGCGCACGGCAGTGCGCAGCACGTCCACCGACCGCAGCGGGCGCGTGCGGCCGGTCACCATCAGGTGCGGCGCCACGCTGGTCCACAGGGTCGCAATGTCCGAAGGCTCGAACGCAAAATCAAAGTGTGCATCGTTGAGCACGGCAATCAGCGTGTCGTCGTCGCGCTCGATGCGGGTCGATACCGAGCGGTCCTTGAGCGCATCAAAAAAGGCTTCCGGCAGATGGGCATGCCGCTCCATCCAGCGCACCGCCTGCGCGTGGCTCAGGTTGAAGTGCAGCCACAGAAACTGCCCTGACGGCGCGGCGCCTGCCTGCAGGCCGGCCAGCCATTGCGCGGCCTGGGCCGAATCCACCTCCTGCGGCGGGGTGTCGGTACCCAGCAGGTAGCCGCAGATCAGCCCGGCGGCATCTCCGCCGTAGTTCAGGCTGGCGTTGGGGGCGAGGGGATTTGACAAAGCGGCGGGGTGGTCTGCGGGCGGCACGGCCTCGCATGCTGGCCTCTGGGCATGACAGCGTTGTGACAGATCACACCAGTGTCATGGCGCTGTCACTGCAGCGGTCCACCATCGCGCATCTGATTTGCACTACCGCCGGATGCTTGCCCATGTTCTACAACAACGCCCTTGACACGCAGGAGCTGATGCAACGCATCGCCAACGACCTCATCGACAGCTACGACGAAGAGTTGGAACTGGAGATCGAAGACCGCGAGGTCGATGACATCGGCGCCCCCAGCCCTGGCGACAAGCTGGCGCGCCAGCAATACTTCAAGGACCTGTTCCGCCTGCAGGGCGAGCTGGTCAAGCTGCAGGATTGGGTGCAGCACAGCCGCCAGAAGGTGGTGATCCTGTTCGAGGGGCGCGATGCGGCGGGCAAGGGGGGCGTCATCAAGCGCATCACGCAGCGCCTGAACCCCCGTGTGGCCCGTGTGGCGGCACTGCCCGCACCCAACGACCGAGAGCGCACGCAGTGGTACTTTCAGCGCTATGTAGCGCACCTGCCTGCGGCGGGCGAGATGGTGCTGTTTGACCGCAGCTGGTACAACCGCGCGGGCGTTGAGCGGGTGATGGGCTTTTGCACCGACGACGAATACGAAGAGTTCTTCCGCACCGTGCCCGAGTTTGAAAAGATGCTGGTGCGTTCGGGTATCACGCTGGTCAAATACTGGTTCTCCATCACCGATGAAGAGCAGCACCTGCGCTTTCTGGGCCGTATTCACGACCCGCTCAAGCAGTGGAAGCTCAGCCCCATGGACCTGGAAAGCCGCGTGCGCTGGGAGGCCTACACCAAGGCCAAGGAAACGATGCTGGAGCGCACCCACATCCCCGAAGCACCCTGGTGGGTGGTGCAGGCGGTGGACAAGAAAAAGGCGCGCCTGAACTGCATTGCACACCTGCTGTCTCAGCTGCCCTACCAGGAGGTCCCACACCCGCCCGTGGTGCTGCCCGACCGCGTGCGCAACCCTGAGTATTTGCGCCAGCCCGTGCCTGCAAGCATGTACGTGCCGGAGATCTACTGAGACATCTGGCGCGCCCCCTTCGGGGCCGAGGGAGGCTGAGTGTCCTTCAGCAGTGCAATGGTGGCGATCACATCCCGCACCTTGAAGGGCTTGATCAGCACCCGCCGCACCTGCAGGGCCTTCATCTTCACGGCGGTGGAGGCATCGACCTGCGTGGTCGTCACCGCCACCGGCACATTGGCATTGACGGCCAGCGTGTCGTTGCGGACCTGCTCCAGCAGCGCGATAGCCTCTTGTTCTTGCTCGTCAATTGAGACGATCACACCCGCAAAGTCCTGGTGTGTCAGCCGCTGCTGGGCCATGCGCACGCTGTTCACCTGCCGCACGGCGGGCAGGTTCAGTTGACGCGCCGTGGCCACAATGATGCTGCCGGTCAGCGAGCTGGGTTCGATCAGCAGGATGTCCTGGGGGCTGTGGTCACTCATGGGGCCGAGGCTCCCTGCTGGCGCCGGACCAGCTCTTCCACTGCCAGGTCGCGCAGCGAGCCCAGGATGGCCAGATCGATGTCGTCCAGGGTGCGCGGTTTGTTATCGATCAGGCACAGCGTGCCTACGTTCTGCCCGCCCGGCAGCTTGAGCGGGGCGCCGGCATAGAACTGGATGTGGGGCTCGCCGGTGACCAGCGGGTTGC
Source organism: Acidovorax sp. K2F (assembly GCF_025246485.1). Lineage (NCBI taxonomy): Bacteria > Pseudomonadati > Pseudomonadota > Betaproteobacteria > Burkholderiales > Comamonadaceae > Acidovorax > Acidovorax sp. K2F. The sequence continues at coordinate 46,924 of NZ_JAOBSQ010000050.1, read as the reverse complement.
CGATGAAGCGCTCGTCCTGGTTCACATCGGGCACGACCATGATGTCGTCTTGCAGGATGGCGTGGCCGCAGAACGAGATGCCCCGCGAGGTCTCGCACTGGTTCATGCCCAACCGTGACTTGAACCACTGGCGGCCGTCGTCGATGAGTGACAGCAAAACCGTGGGCACATCGAACTCCTGCGCGGCAAAGGCTGTCAGGCGGTCAAACCGCTCCTCGGGGGGCGTATCCAGAATCAGCAGCTGGCGCAGCGCCTGCAGGCGGTCAGGCTCGTTGGCGGGGCGGGGTGGTTCTTGCATGGTGGCGACCCGGCGGGTGGTGCGGCAAAGGGCTTGATTATGGGCGGGTGCCGTGTCGCGTGCATCGCGCGGCATCACACCGGACTGGTCCCTCAGTGGCTGCGCGCACTGCCCTGTGATGGCGTGCCGCCGCGCCCGAACTGGTGCCAGGCCCGGCGCAGCTGCGTGTCGGAGCTGAACCCCGCCATCAGCGCCGCCTGCGTCACGTTCTGGCCGGACCGCAGCGCGGCCTCGGCAGTGGCCAGGCGGATGCGGCGCAGGTATTGCAGCGGTGCGATGCCCGCATGTTCCAGAAACAGCCGCGTCAGATGCCGGGGTGAGGTGTGGGCCACCTCGGCCATCTGCGGCACGCTCCAGTCGGCCTGGGGCTGCTGGCCCACGGCGTCCTGCACGCGGTGCAGGGCCGGGTGCAGGTGGTTGCGGTGGTGCAGAAAGGGCGAGAACTCCGGGTCGTTGGGCCCCCGGCGCAGGGCCACCACCATGGCCTGCGCCACCTGCGCGGCCAGCGCGGGGCCGCAGGTGTCCGAGATGCGGTGCAGCAGCAAGTCGATGCCCGTGGTCACGCCTGCGCTGCTGTACACGGCGCCATCGGCCACAAACACGCGGTTGGCCACCACGTCGCAGCGCGGGTCCACGGCGGCCAGCTCGTCCAGATGCTGGTGGTGGGTGGTGGCGCGGCGCCCCGTCAGCAGGCCGGCATGGGCGGCCAGCACCGAGCCCGCGCACACGGTGATCAGCTCCAGCTGCCCCGCCACGGGCCGCAGCCCGCGCAGCCAGTGCAGCAGCGCGCGGGCTTCGTCACCATCCACCGCGATGTGTTGCCCGGCCAGGCCCACCAGCACCACCCAGGCGGGGCTGGGCAGGGTGGCAGGCAGCGGCTCCAGCTGGGTCAGCACGGCACCTACTGACGAGACAGACTCGGGCGTGGGGCTCACAAAGTGCTGCACAAACCGCTCGGGCTGGCCTTGCTTGGCCAGGGTCTGGTTGGCGATGCGCAGCGCTTCGGCCGGGCCCGCCCAGTCCAGCACCAGGCTGCCCGGCAGCAGGGCGAAATAGACGTGGATGGGGGAGGAGGCCGGGTTCTGCATCGATGGCTTTGGGTGAGGCTAAAAGCGTGTCATGGCTGGGGGTTCCAGGGCGTGTCCATCTGGCGGGCCGTGCGCTCGGACAGCGCCGCGCCCAGCAGCCGGGTGACCAGGTGCAGGCTCATGTCGATGCCAGCGCTGATGCCAGCGGATGTGACCAGCGCGCCCCGGTCCACCCAGCGCACATTCTCCTGCACGTCAAGCGTGGGGTACTGCGTGCGCAGGTCGGCGGTGTCCTCCCAGTGGGTGGTGGCCGGGCCTTCGGTCAGCACACCGGCTGCGGCCAGGATGAAGGCCCCTGTGCACACCGAGGCCGTGATCTGCGCACGGCCTGCCGCCTGGGCGATCCAGGCGCGGGTGGCAGGGCAGGCCGCAGCGGCATCGACCACGCCGCCGGGCACGATCAGCACATCGGGCGCGGTGGCGCTGGCAAAGTCCGCATCGGGCAACACGCGCAAACCCGCCCGGGCGCGCACCGGGTCCAGGCTGCGGGCCACGCACTGCACCACAAACGGTGCAGGCGCGCCGGGATGTTGCCGCTGGTGCATGCGGCTGGCGGTGGTGAAGACCTCATAGGGCCCGCCCAGGTCCAGGGCCTCCACGTCGTCGAACACCAGGATGGCGACCTGCAATGGCTGGGCGCTCACTGTTGTACCTTCGGCTTCGCCTGCGGTGCGAGCTTGCTTGGGGCGGCCCGGCGCGGCGCTCATGCGGCCGCCCGGTCCAGCGCCTGTTGCACGGTGCACAGGGTCGCAAAGCGGCCTTGCAGCACGGTGGCGGTGCGGGTCTTGATGTCGGCCGCCGCCAGCACCTGGCCGTCGGGCTGCAGCATGTCCCAGGTCAGCGTGGCATCGGTCACGTAGTCCACGTCCCAGCCCAGGTCGGACGCGTGGCGGGTGGTGGTTTCGCAGCATTGTTCGGTGCGGATGCCGCTCACGATCAGGCGCTGGATGCCATGGCGTGTCAGCCACACATCAAGGCCCGTGCCCACCAGCGCGCTGTGGCGCGACTTGGTGAAGGTGGCTGCTGCGTCGAAGGTGGCCAATCCTTGCAGCGGCCGCACCTGGCCCGAGGCCTGCGAAAACGGGTTCTCGGCGACTTCGGGGCCGTCGCTGTGGAACACGCGCACCACCGGGATACCCTGGGCGACACACCCGTCGATCAGCGCGTTCTGCGCTTGCAGGTAGGCAGGCAGGTCGCGCTCGGTGAAAAAGGGGCGGTGGCGGAACGATTCCTGGACATCAATCACTATCAGACAGGTTTTCATGGTGTGCTCACAGAGGCAGTGGTTTGGATGTGCTTATGTTCGCTGCCCGGTGGCCGACGGTCCGAACTGACGGAGACAGGATTCGATCAATTTCAGCCATCATTCTGTGGCGAATGACGGGCCTGGCTGGCGCCCCAGCCCATTTCAGGTGCCGCGCTGGCCCTGTGAAGCGGGTTTTGGAGTCATATCAGCGTTGTGCGCCGGTACATATTGCCTTTCAAGCTATCAAAGACATAGCGCTATCCGAGCTATGCGGGAAGCTGTTAAGGTGGCTAGGGTTTCCCCTGATCTTTGAACATCGACCGCCAGACCAACTGCCCGCCTATGCCCCGCCGCTCCCGCCTGTTCTCGCTGCCGTCCCTGACGCGGGCCTACCAGCGCAACCTCAAGGCCTTCGCGCGGGCTGCGCGGGCCAGCACCCGGCCGGTGCGGGCCAAGGCAGCGTCCAAACTGCGGACAGCGCCGCGCAAGGCGGCGGTTGCCAAGATGCCCTCCACGGCCCGCACATCGCGCCCCGCAGGCAAGCAGGTGCCGTCACGGGGCGAGTGGATGTCTGGCGTGGCCCCCGGCCCGGCGGGGGCGCGGCGGTTTCATGCCTATGTGCCTGCCGGGCTGGCCCTGCGCCCGGGCGAAAAGCTGCCGCTGCTGGTCATGCTGCACGGCTGCGGCCAGACGGGGCGGGACATTGCCGCCGTGTCGCGCATGAACCGGCTGGCGGCGCGCCATCGGTTTGTGGTGCTGTACCCCGAGCAGGAGCGCATGGCCAACGCCCACGGCTGCTGGAACTGGTTTGAACGCCGCAATGGCCGGGCCGAGGCCGAAGCCGCCACGCTGCTGGCTGCCGTGGACAAGGTGGCGCGCCGCCTGCCGGTGGACCTGGCGCGGGTGGCGGTGGCTGGGTTGTCGGCAGGCGCCAGCATGGCGGTGCTGATGGCGGCGCTTTACCCCCACCGGTTCTGCGCGGTGGCCATGCATTCCGGTGTGGCGCCCGGCACGGCCGAATCCGCCGCCACGGCCCTGGCGGCCATGCATGGCCGTCGCGAGGCCCATCTGCCGGACCCTCCTGCGGTTGCCGCTGCGGTCACACCGACAGACGCTACCGTGCTGCCCGTCAGCGCCGCTGCGGCCTTGCCCCCGCTGCTGATCGTGCATGGCGATGCCGATGGTGTGGTGTCGGTGCGCAACGCGGCCGCGACCGCCTTGTTGTGGGCCGGTGCGTTGGGGGCGCGGGCGGGTGCCATCCGCACCTTGCAGAGGGGCCAGCGATACCCCATGCGGGTGACCGAGTTCAAGGCCCGGGGCCGTACCGTGGTGGCGCTGCGCGAGGTGGTCGGGCTGGCCCATGCCTGGAGCGGCGGCGCCGCGCAGTTGCCCTACAGCGACCCGTCCGGGCCCGATGCGTCGGCGCTCATCTGGGCCTTTGTGGCCCGTCAATTCGCAAAATGATCGAGAAAATGGCCGCAAGCGCTAGTGCTAGTGCTGATTGTGCTTGCTGCTATCAAAAAGTGACTATCCGTGCGGGTGGCTCCGGGGGGGCCGCAGGCCACTGCCCGGCTGCGGTCACACCAGCCGAGCGGCCACCAGTTCCTTCTTGAGGTAGGCGTAGAACAGCGGCGCCGCCACCAGCCCCGCAGGGCCAAACACGGCCTCGGCCACGAACATCACGCTCAGAAGCTCCCACACGCCCATCTGGGTGCGGCGGCCCACCACCTTGGCGTTGATCACATATTCGGCCTTGTGGATCAGGATCAAAAACCCCAGGCAGGCGGCGGCCGCCAGCGGCGACACCGACAGCCCCACGATGGTGATCACCACGTTGCACACCAGGTTGCCCACGATGGGCACCAGCCCGGCCACGAAGGTGAAGGTGATCAGCACCGGCGTGTAAGGCAGCTGCAGCCCCCACACCGGCAGCACGAACAGCAGGAACAGGGCGGTGAGCAGGGTGTTGAACGCCGCGATCCAGAACTGCGCCGCCACGATCTGGCGGAACGCCTCGCCAAACAGCGTGATGCGCAGCTTGAGCTGCTGGGCCAGCGGGCCGCGCGCCAGCACCGGCGGGCGCACGGCGGCGAGCGCGCCGATGAGCAGGCCCACATAGGCAAACAGCACACCGGCGAGCCAGGCCCGCCCCGCCATGGCCAGCGCACCGGCCTTGGCGCCCAGATAGCTGGCAATGATGCGCTGGATGTCGGCCACGCCCTCGGGCAGGTGGGAGGCCATGTCGGCGGGCAGCTTCAGGCGCAGCTCCAGCACCGTGCGGGCCATGTAGGTGAGCAGTTCCTGGTACTGCTGCGGTGCGCTGACCAGGTAGCCACGCGAATGGGTCAGGCCCAGCGCCAGCAGCGCCAGGGGCAGCAGCATCACCAGACCAGCGGCCGTGACCTGGGCCACGCGCAGGCTGGTGGGGGATGGGGCGGCTTGGCGCTGGATCCGGCCCAGCCCCGCTGCAAACCAGCCCGTGAGCGCCCGGGTGAGCAAAAAGCCCAGGCACACACACAGCAGGCCGGGCAGCAGGCCACGCCACATCACCAGCAGCAGCGCAGCGGCCACCAGCAGATAGCTGGCCACCACAATGCCCTGGTTCAGGGCGCGCGGGGGCAGGGTGGTGGGCGTGGGCTCAGGTTGCGCTGAGGGGGGTGGAGCGGGGCGCTGCGCCATGCGCGGTGAGGGGGCGGTGTTGCTGGCCGGGTATCAGGCCACCACCACGGCGGCGCCTTCGCCACGCGCTGCGATCGTGCCAATCGCGTAGACCTGCTCGCCCGCCGCGCGCAGCGTGGCGGCCGTGGCTTCGGCGTTGGCCGCATCCACCACCACCACCATGCCGATGCCGTTGTTGAAGGTGCGGTTCATCTCGATGTCGTCGATGCCCGCCGTCTTCTGCAGCCAGGCGAACAGCTCGGTCTGGGGCCAGCTGCCCTTCTTCAGGTGCGCGGCGGTGCCGTCGGGCAGCACGCGGGGGATGTTCTCCAGCAAACCACCGCCCGTGATGTGGGCCAGGGCCTTGATGGGGTGAGCGGCCAGCGCGGCCAGCACGTTCTTCACGTACAGGCGGGTGGGCTCCATGATGGCCTGCTTGAAGGGCTTGCCGTCCAGCGTGGCGGGCACGGTGCCCTGGCTTTCAGCGCGGTCAATGCACTTGCGCACCAGCGAGAAGCCATTGGAGTGCACGCCGTGGCTGGCCAGGCCCAGCACCACGTCGCCAGGGGCCACGTCCTTGCCGGTCAGGATCTTGGATTTTTCGACCGCGCCCACGGCAAAGCCGGCCAGGTCGTATTCGCCCGCCGGGTACATGCCGGGCATTTCGGCCGTTTCGCCGCCGATCAGCGCACAACCGGAGAGTTCGCAGCCCTTGGCGATGCCGCCGACCACGGCCGCAGCCGTGTCCACGTCGAGCTTGCCGCAGGCAAAGTAGTCCAGGAAGAACAGGGGCTCGGCGCCCTGCACCAGCACGTCGTTCACGCTCATGGCCACCAGGTCGATGCCCACGGTGTCGTGCATGTTCCATTCAAAAGCCAGCTTGAGCTTGGTGCCCACGCCATCGGTGCCAGAGACCAGCACGGGCTCCTTGTAGCGCTTGGGCACTTCAAACAGCGCGCCAAAGCCGCCGATGCCCGCCAGCACGCCTTCGCGCATGGTCTTCTTGGCCAGCGGCTTGATGCGCTCGACCAGGGCGTCGCCCGCGTCGATGTCAACGCCGGCGTCTTTGTAGGAGATAGGGGTGGAGGGGGCAGAAGAGCTCATGGGTGGTGTGGTGCTGGTAGGCCCGCCGGGCGGGCTGGAATCCGGGGATTTTAAGGGGCACGCCCTGACGCACTTTCTCAGCCCTGTGTGGCAGGGGGCTTTGGGGCGCGGCCGTGCCGGGCAGATTGCACCAGCACACCCGCCAGCGCGAGCGTGGCAAACAGGATTCCGGCGCCAAACGTGGCGCTGGCGCCCAGCCGGTCCCACAGCAGGCCTGCCAGGCCGCTGGCCACCAGCAGCGCCACGCCGCTGACCAGGTTGAACATGCCAAACGCCGTGCCCCGCAGGTCGGCCGGTGCGGTGTCGGCCACCATGGTGGCCAGCAGCCCTTGCGTCATGGCCATGTGCAGGCCCCACAGCGCAATCCCCAGCCAGGCGGCGGCGCCCCGGTCGCTGAGGGCCAGCAGCGCATCGGCAGCGATCAGCGCCACCAGCCCCCAGGCCAGCAGCGTGGTGTGGCGGGTGCTGTCTGCCAGTTTGCCCAGCGGGTAGGCGCCCAGTGCAAACACCACGTTCATCAGCACCAGCACCAGGGGCGTCCAGGCCAGCGGCAGGCCTCCCTGTTGCACGCGCAGCACCAGAAATGCCTCGCTGAAGCGTGCCAGCGTGAACACGGCGCCCAGCGCCACCACCCACCAGTAGGCGCCGCCCAGGCGGCGCAGGTTCTCGCGGCGGATGGGGTTGGTGCGCACGGCGCTGGCGGCGCGCTCGGGCTCGCGCACGCCCACCAGGAGCAGTGCCACGCACAGGGCGGCCGGAATCACGGCCACCCAGAACACGGCGCGGAAGTCATTGGCCCACAGCAGCATCAGCCCCATGGCCAGCAGTGGGCCCAAAAATGCGCCCACGGTGTCCAGGGACTGCCGCAGCCCGAATGCTGCGCCCCGCATGCCGGGCGGCGCAAGGTCGGCTACCAGCGCGTCGCGCGGCGCGCCGCGTATGCCCTTGCCCACCCGGTCGAGCAGGCGCGCCGTGACCACCAGGCCCACGGTGGGAGCGATGGCAAACAGGGGTTTGGACAGTGCACCGAGCCCATAGCCCAGCACCGCCAGCGGCTTGCGCCGCCCCCACCAGTCGCTCAACACCCCCGAAAACACCTTGAGCATCAAAGCCGTGGCCTCGGCTGCCCCTTCAATGAGGCCCACCGTGAGCATGCTCACGCCCAGCGTGGTGACCAGGAACACCGGCAGCAGGCTGTGGATCATCTCGGACGACACGTCCATCAGCAGGCTGACGAAGCCCAGCGCCCAGATGCTGGCGGGCAGGCGCTTTGCAGGGGAGGTGGGAGGTGTCATGGTGCAAGGCAGGGTACGGTGGTGCCGGGCGGCGGCCCAGGGGGCTGGCAGCAGACTAAAATCGCGGCCATTGTCGCCCAGCCCCTGCGAGGGAGCCGGTCGGTGACCACGCGCCGTATGCCACTTTGTCGCCGCGCCTGGCCGCAGTCATCGACGGCCCGGTGCCTTCCCACCCACTTGTGATGCCGCTGCTGACCCTCTTCCTGACCGCCGCTTCCGCACCTTCCGCCACGGTTCAGCCTGTACTGTGCGGGCGCCGCGCATGACGATGAAGCAACTGGCGCTGGACATCGGCCTGGCCACCGGGCCCACCCTCGACCGTTTTTTTGCCGGGCCCAACGAGGCCGCGCTGCAGCACCTGCGCCTGGCCGCCGGGGCGGGCAGCAGTGAAGCCACCCGCTCCCCGGTGCCCACCTACCTCTGGGGCGAACCGGGCAGCGGCAAGACCCATTTGCTCCAGGCCGTGCGCCAGGCCCTGCGCGAGCAGGGCTCCAGCGTGGGCTGGCTCGACCCCTCGGTGGGCGAGCCGCCGGATTTTGATGAACGCTGGGCCGCCGTGGTCATGGACGACGTGCACCTGTACAGCACCGCCCAGCAGGCCACGGCCTTCAACTGGTTCGTCAATGCCATCAGCCCCGCCAGCGGTAGCCAGCGCTGGGTGCTGGCGGCTGGCGATCTGCCCCCCGCCGACTTGCCGCTGCGCGACGACCTGCGCAGCCGTCTGGGCTGGGGCCATGTGTTCCAGCTGCAACTGCTGGGCGAGGCCGAGCGCCGCGCCGTGCTGCGCCAGGAGGCCGATGCGCGCGGCGTGTTCCTGGGCGACGAAGTCATGGACTACATGCTCAACCGCTTTTCGCGCGACCTGGGCAGCCTGATGCAGCTGCTGGACCAGCTCGACGCCTTTGCCTTGCGCACCCAGCGTGCCATCACGATTCCGCTGCTCAAGACAATGCTCGAGTCGGAATAAAAAATGAGGGACAACCCCCTGAGCGGCTGCGCCGCTTCCCCCTTCTCTCGCTGTGCTGAGCACCGCGGGAAGGAGGACGCCGCCAGCGCGGCGGGGCGGCCCTTGCGCGGCGGCCGCTGGGTTTGGGCAGCGACAGTTTTTGCAACCGCTCGCGCAGCGTAACTTATTGAATGATTGAAATGCAAAGAAGCCGCCTTCGCTTGGCGCTGTTTGACCTGGACCACACGCTGCTGCCGCTCGACTCTGACTACGAGTGGGGCGAGTTCACCATCCGCATCGGCTGGAACGACCCGGTGGAGTTCGCGCGCCGCAACGACGAGTTCTATGCCCACTACCAGGCGGGAACGCTCGATGTACACGACTACGTGCGTTTTGCGACCGAGGCCGTGCGCCTGCGCGGGCCCGAGGCCGCAGCGGCGGCGCACCAGCAGTTCATGCGCGAGGTCATCACCCCCGCCATCCAGCCCCAGGCGCTCGACCTGATCCGCCAGCACCAGGCGGCGGGCGACGAGGTGGTGATCGTCACTGCCACCAACGAGTTCGTGACCACCCCCATCGCCCAGGCGCTGGGGGTGCCGCAACTGCTGGCCGTGCAGCTGGTGCGCGACGCCAGCGGCTGGTACACCGGCGAGATTGACGGTATCCCGACCATGCGCGAAGGCAAGGTGCGCCGCATGGAACAATGGCTGGCCGAGCGGCAGCTCAGCTGGGCCGACGTGGAGAGCACCTTCTACAGCGACTCCATGAACGACGTGCCCCTGCTGGATAGGGTGAACCACCCGGTCGCCACCAACCCCGACCCGCGCCTGCGCGCCCTGGCCCAGGAGCGCGGCTGGCGCATACTGGACCTGTTTGCCGAGCCTGCCAGCCAGACGGCCTCCTGACCCCCTGCGCTCGCAGTCCCCTGATACCTCCCTACCCATGATCAAGAAGTTCATCGATAAACTGCTGGGCAAATCGACGCCCGGGACCTCCGGCGGCAAGCCCCATTTCGGCAAGCGCGAAGAGGTGCCCGCCAGCGTGCACGGCATCAACCCCGAGCTGGTGGACCGCCGCGCCGCCGAGGTGGTGCAGACGCTCAAAGACGCCGGCTTCGAGGCCTACATCGTGGGTGGCGCTGTGCGCGACCTGCTGCTGGGCCTGCGCCCCAAGGACTTCGATGTGGCCACCAACGCCACGCCTGAACAGGTCAAGGGCCTGTTTCGCCGCGCCTTCATCATCGGCAAGCGCTTTCGCATCGTGCATGTGGTGCACGGCCGGGGCCGCGAGCACGAGGTGATCGAGGTCTCCACCTTCCGGGCCTACCTCGACAATGCCGCAGCGGGTCAGGTGGCTGGCAACGAAAAGACCAGCAAGGCGCAGCTGTCGGGCATGCAGCATGCCGTGGACGCCAGCGGCCGCGTGCTGCGCGACAACGTCTGGGGCCCGCAGGACGAAGACGCGACGCGCCGCGATTTCACCGTGAACGCCATGTACTACGACCCGGTCAGCCAGATCGTGGTGGACTACCACAAGGGTTTGCAGGACGCGAAGAAGAAGACGCTGCGCATGATTGGCGACCCCGCCACGCGCTACCGCGAAGACCCGGTGCGCATCATCCGCGCCGTGCGTTTTGCGGCCAAGCTCAGCCCGCTGGGCTTCAGCATCGATGCCAAGTCGGCCGCGCCGCTGGTGCAGTCGCAGGCCCTGCTGGCCGAGGTCCCCCAAAGCCGCATGTTTGACGAAATGCTCAAGCTGCTGCAGACCGGGCACGCCATCGCCACCATCGAGCAGCTGCGCAAGCTGGGCATGTCCAAGGGCATCTACCCGCTGCTGGACGTGGCTGTGGAGCGCGCCGACACACCGTTTGTCAAAGCGGCCCTGGTGGACACCGACCGCCGCGTGAACGAAGGCAAGCCCGTGGCCCCCAGCTTCTTGCTGGCCTGCGTGCTGTGGGAAGACGTGCGCAATGGCTGGCAGGAGCGCCTGAACCAGCGCCAACACCCGCTGCCCGCGCTGCAAGAGGCCATCGACGAGGTGTTCGACAAACGCATTGGCGACGTGTCGGGCCGCGGCAAGCTGGCCGCCGACATGCGTGAGATCTGGGTGATGCAGCCGCGGTTTGAAAAGCGCGTGGGCAACACGCCGTTCGGTATGGTCATGCAGCCGCGCTTTCGCGCCGGGTTCGACTTCATGCGCCTGCGCGCCGATGTGGGCGAAGTCGAGGAAGCCCTGGCCGAGTGGTGGCAGGACTTCCAGGCGGCGGACGATGAGCGCCGCGACGACCTGATGGACCAGGCCAAGGAAGAGCAGAAGGCCCGCCAGAAAGCGCAGCCTGTGGTCAAGCGTGTGCCTCGCAGTGCACCTGCTGCGGCACCACGTGCCCCTGGCACCGTCCAAGACACTGACCATGCGGGCGGCGAGACCGAATGGGCCGCCGAAAGCGGCGCGCCCAAGAAGCGCCGCCGTCGTCGCCGCAAGCCCGGTGGTGGTGGCGGCGAAGGTGCAGCACCTGCTGCGGCTGGCGAGTGAGTTGGCCGGACGTGGGGGAGCAGGCTGAGCGGCCCTCTCGGGTCTATGTGGGCCTGGGGGCCAATCTCGGAGAGCGGCAAGCTGCCTTGCGCAAGGCTTTGGCGGCCATGGGTCAATTGCCCGGCACGCGGGTCCTGCGCGTGTCGCCGCTCTATGGCAGCGCACCGGTCGATGCCGGTGGCCCGGACTACCTCAACGCCGTGGCCGAGCTGACAACGACCCTGGCACCTGAGGCCCTGCTGGGTGCCCTGCAAGCCATCGAGCTATCTGCCGGCCGCGAGCGCCCCTACCGCAACGCGCCGCGCACGCTGGACCTCGACATTCTGTGGTTTGGCGACCAGGTGATCGACACCCCCACACTCACCGTGCCCCACCCCCGCATGGCGGAGCGCGCGTTCGTGCTGCGTCCCCTGGCCGATCTGGTGCCTGGGCGGGTGGATGCGTCGGCGTTGCAGGCCGTAGCGTCTCAGGACATCCACCAGCTGGAAGGCCCGGCTTGGGTGGGCACTTTGTCGGGTGAGTAATTTGCTCCTAAATTGGGAGCTTTTTGCGCTTTATAGATAAGCGCTAGGGCCTGAAAAGGCTTAAAAATAATCCCGTCTGCATTGGCTGTGTGTGCGACAGATGAAACGGACGCGGTCCAACGCCAGTGCCGCCGTGGAACCGGCTCCGCCGGGCCTCGGGTGGCGTCTCTCTCGGGGGCTGGGAGGCCGCAGCCGCAAGCCTGCCCGCGCAGGCGTGGACGGCATCGAAGAGGTGCCGCCTCAGGCGGCAGCACCGAGCGGATTGCGTCTCAGAGAGTCAATCGACTTTTGCCCCGGACGCCTTCACCACCTGCTGGTACTTGGCACGCTCGCTGGCCATGAAGCTGTCGAACTGCTGCGGCGTGGTGGCCACGGGCTCCGCCAGCAATGCGGCAAAGCGGGTCTTCGTTTCGGGCGCGTTCAGTGCCGCCACAAAAGCCTTGTTCAGCTTGTCGATGATGGGCTTGGGCGTGGCGGCCGGCGCCACCAGGCCCCACCAGGTGTCGATGGAAAAACCCTTGAAAGTCGCGGACAGCGGTGGCACGCCTGGCAGCGAGGCCGAGGCGTCGAGCGAGGTCACGGCCAGCGCCTTGAGCTTGCCCGCGCGGATGTTGGGCGCTGCGGCGGCCAGATTGTCGATGTTGAAGTCCACCTCGCCCGCCAGCAGTGCCAGCTGGGCCGGGTTGGCGCCCCGGTAGGGGATGTGCAGCGCGTAGATGCCGGCGCGCTGCTTGAACATCTCGCCCGCCAGGTGGCCCGCGCTGCCGTTGCCGCCACTGCCGTAGTTGAGCTTGGCGGGGTTGGCCTTGGCGTAGGCGATGAGGTCGGTCACGGTGTGGATCTTGAGCTGCTCGGCCTTGGCGGCGTTCATGACCAGCACATTGGGCACGCGCACCATCTGCGTGATGCCGGCAAAGTCCTTGCCTGCGTCATAGGGCATGCGGGCATACAGCCAGGGGTTGACTGCGTGGGTGGCGGTGGCCGCGATGCCAATGGTCAGGCCATCGGGTGCTGCCTTGGCAATAGCGTCGGCGCCAATGTTGCCGCCCGCGCCGCCCTTGTTGTCGATGATGACGGTGCCCAGCGATTCGCGCACGCGCTCGGCCAGTGCGCGGGCCGTGACGTCGATGGGGCCGCCCGGGGCATATGGCACGATCAGGCGGATGGGCTGGCCGGCATCCTGAGCCCAGACGGCGGGGGACGAAAAAGCCGTTGCGGTGGCAGCGGCGGTGGCGAGGAGGATGAGGTTTCTGCGGTTCATGGGCGCCATTGTGCAAAAAAATCGTAAGAAAGCTTATGAAGCCCTGAGGGGGTGATGGTCAGGCGGGGACGTTCATGCCGTGCGAGGCGCGCTGAGCGCCACGCCCAGGTCTTCCACCAGCATGCCCAGTTCGTGCGACGAGCGGATGTCCAGCTTCAGGAAGATGGCGGACCGGTGCGTGTCCACGGTGCGCGGGTCGATGGGGCGCTCCGGGTCACGCTGCGCCAGCGCACGGGCCACTTCCTTGCTGCTGAGGCCCGTGCCCAGCAGTTGGGCCACCTCTTGCTGGCGTGGGCTCAGGGCGTTCCAGCGCTCGCGCAGCTGGTGCTGCCGTTGTGTCTGCCGTGCCTGCGTTTGCGACAGCGTGGAGGCCTTTTCGACAGCGGCCAGCAAGGTGGCTTCGTTGCACGGTTTTTCGAGCCAATCCACCGCCCCTTGTTTGACGGCTGCCACGGCGGAGGACAGCTCACCGTGGGCCGATAGGAACACGGTCTTGAGCGCGCTGTGGCGCTGGCCGAGTTCGTGGAATACCTGCAGCCCGCTCAAGCCTTCCATGCGCAGGTCCAGCAGCACGCAGCCGGGGTGGTCCAGTGCAGCCTGCGCCAGAAAGGCCTCGCCGCTGTCGAAGGCCCGCACCGAGTACCCGCGTGCCAGCAGCAGTGCGGCCAGCGATTGGCGCACGCCTTCGTCGTCGTCCACGATGTAGACCACAGTGGGGTCCGGCGAGTCAGCGGCGATGGGGGCAGTGTCGTAGGTCATGGCGCGGTGGCATTCTCGGTGGCGGGGGGGCAGGGCAGGCGTATCTCGAAGACCGCGCCGCCGCCTTCTCGATTGCGGGCCTGTAATTGGCCCCCCATGCTTTCAATGATGGAGCGGCAGATGTTGAGACCCAGGCCGAGACCGTCGGAACGTGTGGTGAAAAAAGGTTCGAAAAGGCGCTCGGCGATGCCGGGCGGCAGGCCTGGGCCCCGGTCCAGCACTTGCACCAGCGCTTGGCCATCGTCTGCGGCTATGCGCAGCCGCAATTCGTGCCCGCCGGGCGGGGGCTGGTGGGTCTGCATGGCCTGCAGGGCGTTCAGGCCCAGGTTGATCACCACCTGCTCCAGCAGCACGCGGTCTGCGTTCACCGGCAAAGGGGCGCCGGCCTGTTCCACACGCACAGGGATCCCCTGGCGGCGGGCCTCGGCGCGCAAGAGCAGCTCCAGCGACTGCTCCACGATGGCAGACAGATCGCAAGGCTCGCGGCTTTCAGGGTGCTGGCGCACCCAGCGGCGGATACGACCCACGATGTCGGCGGCCCGCAGCGCCTGGGTCGACAGGGCCTCCAGGCTGTCGCGGAGGGGGCCGGTCTTGCCCTGGGCGGCCAGCGCCCGTGCGGCAGCCGCATAGTTGACCAGGGCGGCCAGCGGCTGGTTCAGCTCGTGGGCCAGGGTGGATGCCATCTCGCCGACAGTGATCACGCGCTGCACCCGCTGCAGCTGGGTCTCGCGCTGCTGCTGCTGCTCTTCGGCCCGCTTCTGCGCGGTGATGTTGACCACCGAGCTCATCCAGCCGATGTGCTGGCCGCTGCCGTCGATCAGGCGTGTGGTGTAGAACATCGTATAAACGTCCGACCCGTCACGGTGCCTCAGCCGGTTCTCCCGCCCCTGCGGAAACGCGTTGCCGGCCAGCACGGTGTCGCTGTCGTTCCAGTGGCGGTCCAGCTCGTCAGGGTGCCAGTACGGGTAGGGCGGCAGCTGGCCGATGAGTTCGTCGGCCCGGTAGCCCACCATATCGCACATGGCCGCGTTGACATAGACGATGCGCCCTTCGAGGTCGCGGGCGCGCATGCCCACCAGCAGCGAGTCCTCCATGGACTGGCGGAACGCCTGGGCCTGCTGCAGCGCGTGGGTACGCTCCTGCACGCGCTGCTCCAGTTCGATGCGGGCCAGCCGGTTTTCGGCGAGGCGCCGCTCGCGCAACTGCCAGTACAGCGCGCCCAGCACCAGCAGGCCCGACGCCAGCGTGGCCAGCGCCCAGGCCTGTTGCCGCGCCAGGGCCACCACGCGGCTGTCGGCAGTGACGGTAAGGGTCCAGCCCAGGTCGGGCAGCTTCTCTTCGAACGCCAGGTAGCTTTTGCCGCCCGTGCCGTCCAGGCGCAGTTCGGCACCGGGCGGGTCGTCTTGGGGGCGCAGGGTCCAGGGCACGGCGCGCGGGGTCCATCCTGTGCCGTACTGTTCGTTGTGCTGCAGCTGCTGCACGAGTGGAGTGGGCAAGGGCTGGCTGGTGCGGTAGAGCCAGCCGGACACGGAGCCGAGAAAGACGATGCCCCGCTCGTCCGTCACGAACACTGGATCGCGCAGCTGGGCCCATGGGTCCGAGATGGGTTCCATGCGCACCTTGACCGCCACCACGCCGATCACGCGGCCCGCATCGACCACGGGGGCCGAGACAAACAGGCCGGGTTCGCCCGTGGTCTTGCCCACGCCATAAAAGCGGCCCGTCTGGCCCGCCAGGGCATCGCGAAAGTACGGCCGGTTGCCGTAGTTCTGGTGCACAAAGCTGTTGGGGGTGTCCCAGTTGCTGGACGCGAGGGTGAGGCCCTGCGGGTCCATCACGTACAGCATGTCGGAGCCCGCATGCTGGTTCACCGCCTGCAGGTACGCGTTGGCTGCGTCGCGTACGGCCTGCGATGAAGGCTCCTGCAATAACTGGCGCACCAGCGGGTGCTGCGCGGTGGTGAAGGGCAGGTAGTTGTAGCGCGTGGCCACGCCACGCAGCGCCAGGGCTTGCACCTCGCCCAGGCGGCGCAGGTTGTCCCACTGGGCGTCGCGTTCGCTCTGTTCTGCCCATTCGCCCGCGCCCCACACCAGCAGGGCCGCCAGGCACAGCAGCGTGGCAATGAAGCCTCCGCGCCGGACTTGATGCCAGCGGCGGGGCGCGCCCTGCGGGGCTGGCGGGGCGGGCGCTGCACGCACCATGGGTCGTGGTCCAGGTGTCTTTATCGGCCTTGCGGGGGCGTGTCAGCCGCCGTGTTTGTCGGCTTCCGACGTGAATGCGTCGGCAAAAAACTCTTCCGGCGGAAGGCCGCGCTGGGCGCTGTAGGCGTCACGGGCGGACTCGACCACGATGGGCGCGCCACACGCATAGACCTGGTGACCTGAGAGATCCGTAAAGTCGTCCAGCACCGCCTGGTGCACAAAGCCTGTGCGGCCAGTCCAGCCGTCCTCGGGCAGTGCGTTGGAAATGACCGGAACGTAGCACAACCACGGCAATTCGGCCACGCGGGCCTGCACCCAGTCGGCCAGGTACAGATCGCCAGGGCGACGGCCGCCCCAGTACAGCACGGTGGGGCGCCTGATGCCCTTGAACTGCAGGTGCTCGATCAGCGCCTTGATGGGGGCAAAGCCGGTGCCGGATGCCAGCAGCACGATGGGCTTGTCGGAGTCTTCGCGCAGGAAAAAACTGCCAAACGGACCTTCGACACGCAGGATTTCCTTCTCTTTCATCGCCCCAAACACATGGTCGGTGAACTTGCCGCCGGCCATGTGTCGAATGTGCAGCTCCACACCCGGTGCCTCTGCCTGGGTGTGCGGCGCATTGGCCATCGAGTAA
Source organism: Acidovorax sp. K2F (assembly GCF_025246485.1). NCBI lineage: Bacteria > Pseudomonadati > Pseudomonadota > Betaproteobacteria > Burkholderiales > Comamonadaceae > Acidovorax > Acidovorax sp. K2F. Next base: position 30,378 of record NZ_JAOBSQ010000050.1, on the reverse strand, counting down.
GCGCGTCGGGCGCCGTCGCGCAGGATGAACTCGATGTACTGGCCCGCGTGGTATCGGAAGGTGTCTGCGGCAGGCAGCTGCAGGCGCACCTGCATCACGTCGTCTGATTTCTTTTCGAGCGAGGCCACGCGCACCGGCATCTTCTTGACGGGGTAGGCGCTTTCGTCGGTGACCTGGCGCGATTCGAGCACCACGTCAGACAGTGGCTGTGCGCAGCAGGTCAGCACCAGGCCTGCGGCCTCTTCGTCGGCCGTGAGGGCCTTGGATTGGTGGGCGCCGTGCTGCACGGTGCCGCTGAGTTTTTTGCACTTGCACGAGCCACAGGCGCCGTCCTTGCAGCCGTAGGGCAGGCCCACGCCACTGCGGATGGCGGCGGCCAGGATGGCTTCGCCCGCATTGGCACTGAAAGCGCGGCCACTGGGCTGCACGGTGATCTGAAACGCTGCGGTGGTGGCAGCCTCGGCGCTTGTCATGTGTGGGTATCCTTGGAGTCGTCTCTAGCTAAGCAAACGGACCCGATTTTGCCCTCAAACCAGAACCCCCTCGGCGCGCTGCCAGCGCGCTTTCGTCGCGAACGCCTGCTCATCGTGGGCTGTGGTGATGTAGGTCAACGGGTGCTGCGCCATCTGCAGACGGGCCCCGGGGCCGGGCGCATGCAGGTGTTGGCACTGACCTCCAGCGCTGGGCGGGTGGCGGAGCTGCGGGCACAAGGGGCCCGGCCTCTGGTGGGCAATCTGGACGATGCAGGCACCTTGCGCAGGCTGTCCGGCCTGGCGACGCGGGTACTGCATCTGGCGCCCCCGCCGGGGGAGGGCGCAGGGGGCGATGCCTGGTGGCGTGACCCCCGTACCGTGGCGCTGACCCGCGCGCTGCGGCTGCGCACCTTGCCAGTGTCGTTGGCCTACGCGTCCACCAGCGGTGTGTATGGCGACTGCCAGGGGGCCCTGGTGCCAGAGACTCGGGCCGTGGCCCCCGGCACACCTCGCGCCCAGCGCCGTGTGAATGCCGAGCGCGCCGTGCGCCACTTGGGCCGTGCCGGCGTGCGGGCCACCGTGTTGCGCATTCCGGGCATCTACGCCCCCGACCGCGAGGGCGGTACGCCTGAGGCCCGCTTGCGCCGGGGCACGCCTGTGCTGGTGGCCGAGGACGATGTGTTCACCAACCACATCCATGCCGAAGACCTGGCGCGCGCCTGCATGGCGGCTGTGTGGAAGGGGCGTCCGCAGCGCGCCTACAACGTGAGCGACTCCACCCACATGAAGATGGGCGACTACTTTGATCTGGCGGCTGATCTGTATGACCTGCCTCGCCCGCCGCGCGTGCCTCGCAGCACGGCGCAAGAGCAGCTGTCGCTGATGCTGCTGAGTTTCATGAGCGAATCGCGCCGGCTGGACAACCAGCGCATGCTGCGCGAGCTGGGTCTGCGGTTGCGCTACCCCAGTGTGGCCGAGGGGTTGCGAGCCTGAGAGGCTGGAGAAATCCGCACTCTCCTCACCTTGCCCACATGGGCGCCAGATCAGCGGGGGTAGCTATTGCCCTGGGCGTCGTAGCAGCGGAACACGTTGCACTGCGTGAATTTTTTGGGGGTGGGCGCCGGCGGCTGAACGGGCGTAGGCCGCACCGGGTAATGTGGTGGGGGCACGACGACTACAGGCGTCGTGGTGCTAGTTGACCGTGGGCGGGACTTCTCCACCTCCGCATAGCCCTGAGGGCCCAGGCAGTCCAGGTCGACCTGCCGCTGCGCCGCCTCCACCCGCAGGTTTTGTTCGTAGCCGCCGCCGGTGACGCTGCTCAACACCACATCCAGGTTGCGCCGTGAACGGGCGCACTCCGGGGAGCGTGCGTAGTCTGTGGTTTTGGCAGGAGCGGTCTGGTCGCGTTGTGTATTGCGCCGTGATTCGGTCTCGGCGGCGGTCGCCTCGGCCTGCAAGCGCTGCTGTTTGCGCGCCAGCGCCTCGGCGGCTTCTTCGCGCTCCTGCTGGATCTCCTGCGGAGTTTTGCGGGCCTCCACCTCACGCACGGTGGTGCCGCTGGCGCATTTGCCGTCGGTGTAGGTGACCTTGCCCGTGGCAGCGTCGGTGCAGCGCACCACCTGCGCCTGGGCACCCAATGGAGGTAGTGCGCCCAGAAAGACCACGCACAGGCCAGCGATGAGGGTATGGGTACGTGGTTTCATGGTGGCTGGAGAGTTGTGGGGGGTAGCGGGGTCAGCGCCAGGCCATCACGGCTTGTCCGGGCTGTTGGACTGCTGACGGGAGCGCCAGTCGTACGGACTCGGGGTGTAGCTGTCGGGTGCCAGGCGGCCGGGGCGGTTTTCGCGGTTGCGGCGGTCTTCGGCAGCGCGGCGATCCCGTTCGGCCTGCTCCCGGCGGGCCTGGTCCTGTTCTCGGGCTCGGCGATCCAGTTCACGGGCCTGCTGGTCGCGGCGTTCGCGTTCGCGTGCTGCCCGGTCGCGCTCAGCGCGGTCACGGTCACGCTCTCTTTCGCGCCAGTCATTGCGGTTGCGGTCGTTGTCCCACCGGTTGTCGTCGCGGTCACGTCCGCCGTAGTAGATGGCGGGCGGTGGCGGCGGGGCCGAATAGATCACGCCAGGCGCACGGTACACAGGCGGCGCCTGGTACACCGGCGGCGGGGCACTGTAGATGTAGCCTGGCTGTTCGTACACCGGGTAGCGCGGAGAGTCGTAATAAGGGTCGCCCGGCACGGTGGCACACCCCGTCACCAGGGCCCCCAGGACCGTGGCGGAAAGAATGCGGGTGATGGTGTAGGTCATGGTGATCAGACTCCGGCCGGGTGGGCGCGTTCCGCCTTGTCCGTAAAGCCCATGAAAAGCGCTCCGGTGGAGCGTTACAAATTTCAGGGGTCTGGCACAGGGGGCCAATCACTTTAGCGCGCGGGGACGGCTTTTGGTTGACTCGGCGCATGCACAGGTGCCGATGGAGGCTGTAACAACCCGTGAATATGGGGCACGCCTGCTGCTTGATATCGTCAAAAATGATAGCTATCAGAGTGCGTTTGACGGACGCAATCAACTGATTCAACCAAAAAAACGGACCCGCAAAAAACAAACGGCCCCGCAAGGCCGTTGTGTTCTAGCGGATAGGGCGCTGGTTTACTTGGGTAGTACGCGGCGGATGGTCTCCGCCAGGTCTTCCGCCACAAACTTGGCTACATAGCCATCGGCCCCGACGCTGCGCACATGGTCTTCGTTGGCCGAGCCCGACAGCGAGGAGTGGATGACCACCGGCAGCCCATGAAAGCGGGCGTCCTGCTTGATGTTGCGCGTCAGCGTGAAACCGTCCATCTCCGGCATTTCCAGGTCGGTCAACACCATGGCCACGCGGTCAAGCACCGTCTTGCCCTCGGCCTCGGCACTTTTGGCGATGGCATTGAGCCGGTCCCAGGCCTCCTTGCCGGATTTCACCATTTCATATGGCGCGTTGAGCACCTTGAGCTCTTGCTCGATGAGCGAGCGGGCCACGAACGAGTCGTCCGCCGCCAGGATGATGCAACCAGGCTTGAGCTTGAGCTTGGCGCCCACCTTTTCCTCTGTGACCTCGTGACCGTCAGAGGGCGAGATCATCTGCAGGATGGCTTCCACGTCCAGTACCTGCGCGAGGCGGGACTCGTCGGTGTTGCCGTCCAGACGGGCAATGCTGGTCACCAGCTTGCCAGCAGCGCCGCTGGTTTCCGCCGACAGCACCTGTTTCCAGTCCAGGCGCACGATGTCTTCCACCGACTCGACCGCAAACGCCTGGGTGGTGCGCGCGTACTCTGTCACCAGCATGATGTTCAGGCCCGTCTGTGGCTTGCAACCCACGATGGAGGGCAGGTCCAGCACCGGAATCACCTGTCCGCGCAGGTTCACCACCCCGAGCGAATGGGCCGTGGTGCCCGCAATCGGCGTGATGCTGGGCATGGCCACGATCTCGCGGATCTTGAAGACATTGATACCGAACAGCTCGGACTTGCCCAAGGCGCTGTCGATGCCCAGGCGAAACAGCAGCAGCTCGAACTTGTTGGTGCTGGTGAGGTTGGTCCGCTCGTCGATGTCCTGCTGGATGGCTTTCATGTTGGATCCTTCGCGCGGTAATGAAGATACGAAGATACGCGCTTTTACAAATTCTAGGACCCAAACGGCACGCGCAGTGCGCTAAATCTTCAGGCAATACCCGAATAGTGCGCTGCAGCATCCGTGCGTGGCGGCGCCGTCACACCCTGTCCGGCGTGACCGGCTCAAAGTGCACAACGGTGGGGAACGGATCGTAAAAATGGTGCAGCAGCCGTTTCCACTCCTGGTACTGGTCGGATTGGCGGAAACCCACCTCGTGGTCGGCCAGGGTGGCCCAGCGCACCAGCAGCACATAGTCCTGCGGTCGCTCCATGCAATGCCCCAGCTCATGGGACAGGTAGCCAGGCATGCAGGCAATGATGCGCTGCGCCTGGGCAAACGCCTGTTCAAACGCGCTGGTCTGGCCGGGGCGGATGGTGAGGTGGGCAATTTCCAGAATCATGGGGGTGGCCAGAGGGGTGGATGGGGCGGGGATCAGACCACATTACTGCGCTGCACGGGCTCGGGCTGGGCTGCGGTGGCCTTCATGCCGTCCGCCAGGCGGTGCAGCAGACCGAGCAGGGGCGCGTCCGACGCGTCGCAGGCCAGGCCAATGTGGCGCGAAAAGGCCAGGGGCCCGTCCAGCGGGCGGGTGAGCGCGCGGCGCGCCTGGGCTGCATGCGACTGCGGCACCACGGCCAAGCCCATGCCCGCGTCCACCATGTGCAGCAGCAGCTCCTCGCGCGCGGCGCTGGCCTGCACCTGCAGCGCAATCCCCCGCTCGGCCAGCAGCCGGATGAAGGACTGGTGCAGCGGGCAATAGGGCCACTCGATGAGGGGCAGGTTTTCAATGTCTGCCAATCCAAAGCGCCTCTTGAAGCGCAGCGGGTGCTGCTCGGGCACCAGCATCACATAGGGCTCGTGCCACAGCGGCACAAAGGTGTCGCCCGGCGGCTTGCAGTGCTCGGCCACCATGCGCAGCCGCGCCTCTTGCGCGCTGGCGGTGAGCCGCACCATGGTGTGGGGCAGCTCCTGCGCGATGTGTGCGAACAGGGGCGTGGCCTGCTGCACCATCAGGTCGTCCTGCAGGAAGATGCCCAGCGTTTCACGTGGTGCATCGCGAAAGTCGCGCACCATAGCGCTGGACTGGGCCAGCAGGCTGCAGGCGCGGGGGTACAGCCGGTGCGCGGCGGGCGTAGGCGCCAGGCCCTGGCGGCTGCGCTCGAACAGGGTGGTTTCGAGCGCATCCTCCAGCCCCTTGACGGCCATGCTGATGGACGGCTGCGCCACAAAGCAGCGGCGCGAGGCGGCCGTGACCGAGCGCTCTTCATAGGCCGCTACAAAGTAGCCCAGGGCGCGCAGGTCAAACAGCATGGTGGCAGGGCCTTTCTTGGATCAGGTTGTCAGACAGGGGTGATGGTGGTGACGGTCTCGCGGAAATAGTCCACCTGGCCGTTCTGCGAATGGCTGGTGATCCAGGTCACGGATTCCACCTCGCGCTGTTGTACCGCATAAAAGAAGCGCTGGTGAAAGTGCGTGAGCACCCAGTCATTGCCCAGCGGCTGGCTGTGGGTGTGCAGGATCTTCGTGCCGCGCGGGAACACCTCCATCCCCAGGCGCTGCACCACGGCCATCGCCTCGGCCTTGTTGCGGGCGATTTGCCAACGGGTATCGGCGTCATCGCGGTAGTGGTCAATGCGGAAGTCCACATCGTCGGCAATCGTGGCCAGCAGTGTGGGCACGTCCTGCTGCTCGAAGGCGGTCAGCACGCGGTCGATGGGGAAGGTCAGTGGCGGGTTGGTCGTCATGTCGGGTCTCCGGTGGGTGGTGGGGGCAATCCATCAAACAAACCCTGGCCAGGGAGCCGCAACTGTAGGCAGAGCGCGGCGCCCACACAACGATGGAATTTGTGGGTCCGTGCGATAAAAAATCGATGGGTGCCGACGAGCAAGGCTCGGAGCGGCTCACAAAACCCAGCGTAGCGGTTCTGGCTAGGCGCTGCGTCGCAGGCAGTGCGAGCAGTACAACAAGACGCGGCAAAGACGCCAGAAGCGTTTTGTTGGCCGCTCTCAGTCCGAAATACCGGGCACCTGCCGCAGGTAGGCATGTAGTGCCGCAATCGACTGGCGCACCTTGGCGGGCTGGGCATCGCGTTGGGGCGTGACGGCCCAGATGTCCAGCGTGCCAAACGACCAGTCGGGCAGCAGGCGCACCAGCCGCCCGGCCTGCAGTGCTTCGTGCGAGTCCATGCTGCCCACCAGCGCCAGGCCCAGCCCGGCCTCGCACATCTGCTGGATCGAGAGCTGGTTGTTGCTGGCAATGCGCGGCTCCACCCGCAGTGCGCGCGGCTCGCCGCTGGGACTGCGCAGGTCGATGAGCAACCCGCCCCCCTCGCGCGCGAAGCCCAGCCAGCTATGGGACAGCAGCGCATCCGGGTGCTGGGGCACGCCGTGTGCGGCCACCCATTCGGGTGATGCGCACAGGTACCAACTCATGCCCCCCAGGCGCCGGGCCGCCCAGGTCGAATCCGCCAGGCGCCCGTAGCGTACGGCCAGGTCGATGCGGGCGTTGATGAGGTCGATGGTGGAGTCGTCCACCAGCAGCCGCAGGCGCAGCGCCGGGTGCGCGGCCAGCAGTTCACCCAGGGCGGGTGCGATGTGCCGCGCAAACCCCACGGTGGCCGACATCCGCAATTCGCCACTGGGCGCATCGCGGGAGGCTGCCAGCTCGGCGCGCGCTTGCTCCGCCGCCGCCCACATGGCAGCGCAGCGCGCGTGGTAACGCTGGCCCGCCTCGGTGAGCGCCAACTTGCGCGTGGAGCGGTGCAGCAGCGTCACGCCGCCGTCGCTTTCGAGCTTGCGCACCTGCTGGCTCACCGCCGAAGTGCTCATGCCCAGTGCGCGCGCGGCGCCGCTCATCGAGCCGTGCTGCACCACCGAGGCAAAAACAGCCATGCGTTTGAGGTCTTCCATGCGTTCGATTGTGAAGCACAGCTTCAAAGATAAGGCAGTTTTAGCCATCTACCGCCTGTTTTGACAAGCTCCTATTCTCACTACATCACAACTTTGACCCCAAGGACATCGATATGAACATCGCCCTGATTGGCGCCACCGGTTTTGTCGGCTCGGCCGTGCTGAACGAACTGCTGCAACGCGGCCACCGTGTGACCGTGCTGGCCCGCAACCCGGGCAAACTCGCTGCCCGCGAGGCGCTGACGGTGGTCGCCGCAGACGCGCAGGACGCCACCCAGGTGGCCCAGGCTGTTGCGGGCCACGACGCGGTGGTGAGCGCCTACAACCCCGGCTGGACGGTGCCAGACATCCACGACCAGTTCCTCAAGGGCACGCGCGCCATCATCGACGGCACCAAGGCCGCCGGTGTGCGCCGACTGCTGGTGGTGGGCGGCGCAGGCAGCCTGTTCGTGGCGCCCGGCGTGCAGCTGGTGGACACGCCCCAGTTCCCGGCCGAATGGAAGCAGGGCGCCCTGGCAGCCCGCGAGGCGCTGAACTGGATCCGTACCGAAAACACGCTGGACTGGACCTTCCTCTCGCCCCCCATCCTGCTGCAGCCCGGCGAGCGCACCGGCCAGTACCGCCTGGGCGACGAGGCCCCGCTGATGAACGGCGATCAGCCTGGCAGCATCAGCGTGGCCGACCTGGCGGTGGCAATGGCCGACGAACTGGAAACACCACGCCACGTGCAAAAGCGTTTCACGGTGGCCAACTGAACAGCGCTTAGGGGTGAGTAACTCCTGATTTGATAGCTGCAAGCGCAATATCCACTGGCGCTTGCGGCACTTTTTGCTTCAAAACCGCTGGTTCATCCCGTAAACCACCGCATCGGCACCAGCACGAGGGACGGGAACAGCACCATCAGGAACATCACCGCGAACTGGGCCACCATGAACGGGATGACGCCCCGCGTCACGTCATCCATGCGCATCTTGCCCACGCCCGCCACCACATTCAGCACGGTACCGACTGGCGGGGTGATGAGCCCGATGGCGTTGTTGATGATGAACAGCACGCCGAAGTAGACCGGGTCGATGCCTGCCGCCTTCACCACGGGCATCAGCACGGGCGTGAGGATGAGGATGGTGGGCGTCATGTCCATGGCCGTGCCCACGGCCATCACCAGCACCATGATGGCGATGAGCAGCAGCGTGGGGTGTTCCATCAAGGGCTTGAGCAGGCTCACCAGCTGGCGCGGGATATCCGCCACGGTGATGAGCCAGGCGCTGACCATGGCGGCCGCCACCAGGAACATGATCACGGCGGTGGTCTTGGCGGCGCTAATGAATACGTCGGTGAGCTGGCGCCAGTGCAGCTCGCGGTAGACCAGAGTGGCCACCAGCAGCGCATAGACCGCCGCCACCGCCGCCGCTTCGGTGGGGGTGAACACGCCCATCTTCAAGCCCACGATCACGATCACCGGCAGGAACAGTGCCCAGGTCGATTCCCTGAGCGCCTGCAGCTTTTCGGCGGTGGAGGCCTTGGGCGGTGGGGTGACGTTTTCGCGCTGCGAGACCCAGTACCAGGTGATGGCAATCGCCAGCCCCATCAGCAGCCCCGGCACGATGCCGGCCAGGAACAGCTTGCTGATCGACACGTTGGCCGCCACGCCAAACACCACGAAGCCGATGGAGGGCGGAATGACCGGTGCGATGATGCCCGCCGAGGCGATGAGTCCGCCCGCTCGTGCCTTGTCGTGCCCGGCCTTCACCATCATGGGCAGCAGCAGGGCGGCCAATGCTGCGGTGTCGGCCACGGCGGAGCCCGACAGCGCCGCCAGCATGCAGGCCGCCAGGATGGCAACGAACCCCAGCCCGCCCCGCTTGTGCCCCACCAGCGTGAGCGCGAGCTTGACGATGCGCTGCGACAGCCCACCCACGTTCATGATCTCGCCCGCCAGCATGAAGAAGGGCACGGCCAGCAGCGGAAAGCTGTCGGCCCCGTTGATCACGTTCTGCGCCAGGATCTGTGCGTCAAACAGGTCCAGGTGCCACATGAGGGCGACGCCGGAGACCAGGAGCGCATAGGCGATCGGCACGCCGATGGCCATGGCGGCCAGCAGGGAGCCAAGGAAGATAAAAACGGTCATGGGAGAGCGCTCCAGGTCATTGTGGTGTGGGGCTCACTGGCGTGAGGCCGTGGGCGCGGGGGCTGTGTGCGGCAACTGGCTGCCCACGGCGGCCAGTTCTTCGGACTCGGAGATCTGCACCAATTCGCTGTCCGGCATCTGCCCCGACACGATGCGCCACAGGTCCAGCGCCAGCAGCAGCCCAGCCGCCACGGCAAACACCACGCCGGATGCGTAGAAGATGGTCATGGACGCCCCCGTGACCGGTGCATCCACATCCCAGTTGATGCGCGCCTGCGCCAGTGCGCCGCTGAACAGCAGCCAGGTGCACCAGATCATCAGCGCGTAGCTCAGGGCCAAGCAAATGCGCTGGCCCAGCGGCGGCAGACGCGCCAGCAGAAAGTCTGTGCCCAGGTGCCCGCGCTCGCGCACCGCCACGATGGCGCCCAGAAAGGTGATCCACACGAACAGCCAGCGCGAGACCTCCTCGCTGATGGCGATGCCGGAGTTGAAGGCGTAGCGCAGCACCACATTGCCGAACACCATGGCCACCATCACGGCCAGCGCCAAGGCGATGAGCAGGTTGATCCAGCGGCAGCAGCGGTCGATGAAGGCATTGAGCATGGGGTTGTCTCCTGTTTTCTTTTGACTCAGAGCGCTGTGCCCTGCAGCAGCCCGCGCTGCGCCAGGTTGGCCATGAAGGCGCGCAGGCCAAAGCGCCAGGGCGGCGCGGCCTCGCTGTGCGCCACGCGGTTGTGCAGTCCGCCCAGCCAGGCGCTCTGGATGGACACCAGATCGCCCAGGTGGTGGGTGAAGCCGCCGCCTGGCTGGCCGCGGTCTTCGATGGGGGCAAACAGCGTGCCCAGGAACAGCATGAACCCGTCCGGGTACTGGTGCGCGGCCAGCGTCTGCGCCACCAGGTCGGTGGGGTCGCGGCTGATGCTGGCCATGGTGTTGATGCCGCGCAGCTCAAAGCCGTCCGCGCCAGCCACACGCAGGTGCACGGTTTCATTGCGCACCTGCTCCAGCCCGAAGCTGCCGTCAAACAGGCGGAGGAACGGGCCCAGGGCGCACGACGCGTTGTTGTCCTTGGCCTTGCCCAGCAGCAGGGCGCTGCGGCCCTCGATGTCACGCAGGTTCACATCGTTGCCCAGCGTGGCGCCCACGATCTGGCCCCGGCTGTTCACGGCCAGTACCACCTCGGGCTCGGGGTTGTTCCAGGCCGAATCGGAGCGGATCCCGATGTCGTCGCCACAGCCCACCGAGGCCAGCACCGGCGCCTTGGTGAACACCTCGGCATCGGGGCCAATGCCCACCTCCAGGTACTGCGACCACAGGCCTTTGTCTTGCAACAGCGCCTTCAGGCGCATGGCCTCGGGCGAGCCCGGGCGAATGTCCGCCAGGTTCTGGCCGATGAGGCCGATGACCTGGCTGCGCAGGCCCTGCGCGCGGGTGGCGTCGCCGCGCGCCTGCTCTTCGATCACGCGCTCGATGAGGCTGGCCGCAAACGTCACGCCCGCCGCCTTCACCACCTGCAGGTCGCACGGGGCCAGCAGCCAGGGGCGGCTGGTGTCACGTGCGCCGGGCAGGCTGTTGGCCAGCAGGTCGTCCACGCTGCACAGGTATTGGCCGCTGGCTGTACGCACTGCCTCGGCGGGCGCCAGTGTGTCGAGCAGCGTGCTCATGGTGGGGTAGTGCGCGCTGAGGTCGTACACACCTTCGGGCCGCAGTGCCACCACGGCCGGGCCGGGCACAGCACCTTGGGGCACCCACGCCCGGCCCACCAGCGTGCCTTGCAGGCCGTCGTCGGGAAGCACTTGCAATGCGGCCTGGGGCGCACAGGCCCGTTCGGCAACTGCCGCTGCCGTCATGTTGTTCATGGAGAGTCCTTCGAAAAAGTCCGGGAAGGCGCCAGTGGCCTACCCGCTCGTTGTCAGTGGTTGTGGCGTGGCGTCTTTTCGGAGATGCGCTGAAATTCCAGCGCAAAGTCCAGCGTGGCGCCATCGGCCAATTGCCCTGTTTTCTCGCGGTACAGCGCCTCCCAGGGCGACTGGCTCGCGGGCACGGGTGGGGCGGGCAGGTCGCGCTGTCGGCGCGCGATTTCCTCGGGGGCGACCAGCGCATCGCAGCGACCGGTGTTCAGGTCGATGCGGATGGTGTCGCCGCTTTGCAGCCAGGACAGGCCCCCGCCCACGGCGCTCTCGGGCGATGCGTTGAGGATGGAAGGGCTGTCTGCCGTGCCCGACTGGCGTCCGTCGCCCAGCGTGGGCAACGTGTTGATGCCACGCCGGATCAGCGCATCGGGCGGCTGCATGTTCACCACTTCGGCCGAGCCCGGCCAGCCGATGGGGCCCGCGCCGCGCATCACCAGGATGCAGCCTTCGTCGATGTTCAGTGCCGGGTCGTTGATGCGGGTGTGGTAGTCGTCCGCACCTTCAAACACCACAGCACGGGCTTCAAAGATGCCTTCAGCGCCCGGCTGGCTGAGGTAGCGCTGGCGAAAGGCTTCGGAGATCACCGAGGTCTTCATGATCCCGAAGTCGAACAGGTTGCCACTGAGCACCATGAACCCCGCCTTGTGCATGAGCGGGTCGCTGAAGGGTCGAATCACCTCGCGGTCGTGGGTCTCGCGGCCTTGCAGGTTCTCGCCCACCGTCTTGCCGGTCACGCTGGCGCAATCGGCGTGCAGCTTTTCGGCCTGCTGCAGCTCCCACATCAGCGCGGGCACGCCGCCTGCGCGGAAGAAGCGCTCACCCAGAAACTGGCCCGCAGGCTGCATGTTCAGCAACAGCGGCAGGTCGTAGGCGTGGTTGGTCCAGTCTTGCGCGTCCAGCTGCACGCCCGCGTGGCGCGCCATGGCCATGATGTGCACCTGCGCGTTGCTGCTGCCGCCCGCCACGCTCACCACTGACAGCGCGTTCAGAAAGCTCTCGCGCGTCAGGATGCGCGATGGGCGCAGGTCTTCGTACGCCATCTCCACGATGCGCCGCCCGGTCTCGTAGGCCATCTGGCCGCGCTCACGGTACGGTGCCGGAATGGCCGCGCAGCCCGGCAGCGACAGGCCCAGCGCCTCGGCCACGGCGTTCATGGTCGATGCCGTGCCCATGGTGTTGCAGTGCCCGGCCGAGGGCGCGCTGTTGCAGGCGCGCTGCAAGAATTCTTCCTCATCAATCTCGCCCGCCGCGAGCTGGCGGCGGCTGCGCCAGATCACGGTGCCTGAGCCCACCAGCTGCCCTTCGTGCCAGCCGTCCAGCATCGGGCCGCCCGAGAGCACGATGGCCGGGATGTCCACCGTGGACGCCGCCATGATGCCCGCGGGCGTTGTCTTGTCGCAGCCCGTGGTCAGCACCACGGCATCGATGGGGTAGCCGTACAGGATCTCCACCAGCCCCAGATAGGCCAGGTTGCGGTCCAGAGCGGCCGTGGGGCGCCGGCAGTTTTCAAAGATGGGGTGCACGGGGAACTCCATCGGAATTCCGCCCGCATCGCGGATGCCGTCGCGCACGCGGCGCGCCAGGTCCAGGTGGATGCGGTTGCAGGGCGACAGGTCACTGCCCGTCTGCGCAATGCCGATGATGGGCCGGCCCGAGCGCAGCTCTTCGGGCGTGAGCCCGTAGTTCATGAACCGCTCCAGGTACAGCGCGGTCATGTCCGAGCGCTCGGGTGCGGCAAACCATTCGCGGGAGCGGAAGGGGCGGCGGGGTGTTTGGGTCATGGGGTCGGGGCGTCGCAAAAGAGGGGCTGGGCGCAGCCAGAAGCTGCGCCCTGGGGAACGAACCAAGCGCTTACTTGCTGCCCCGCGCCTTGGCCAGCTCACCCATCATTTCGCTGGTGGTTTCTTCACCAAACTCCTTGCCGTACTTGGCCAGCACGGGCTGCAGCTTGGTGCGCAGCTTGGCCTGCTCGGCGGCGGGCAGTTCGGTGATCTGCATGCCGGCCTTCTTCAGCTCGCCAAGGGCGGTTTCGCTGAAGGCGCGGATGGTCTTGCGCTCGAACAGCGTGGCCTCGCGGGCGGCCTCCTGCACGATCTTCTTTTCGTCGGCCGAGAGGCCGTCCCAGGTCTTCTTGGAAATGAGCAGCACCCAGGCGCTGTACATGTGGCGCGACAGCACCAGGTGCTTTTGCACTTCATAGAACTTGCTGGCCAGGATGGTGGCGGGCGGGTTCTCCTGGCCGTCCACGGCCTTTTGTTCCATGGCGGTGTACAGCTCGGTGAACGGCATGGGCGTGGCGTTGGTGCCCAGCGCGTTGAAGGTGTCCAGGAACAGGGGGCTCTGGATCACGCGCAGCTTCAGGCCTGCCAAATCATCGGCCGTGTTGATGGGGCGGCGCGAGTTGGTCACGTGGCGAAAGCCGTTTTCCCAAAAGCCCAGGCCGATCAGGCCCTTGTCGGGCAGCATGGCCAGCAGCTTCTGGCCGAAGGGGCCGTCGAGCAAGGCGTCGGCTTCTGCCTCGGTGTTGAAGGTGAGCGGCAGGTTCAGCACGCCAAAGGGCTTGATCAGCGACATCAGCGTGGACGAGTCCGGAATCGTCATCTCCAGCGTGCCGCCGCGCAGGGCTGAGGTCATGCTCACATCGTTGCCCAGGGCGCCGCTGGCGAACAGCTTGGCGTTCATCTTGCCGCCGCTCTTGGCCTGCAGGCGCTCGGCAAAGTGGCGCACGGCCTGGGCCTGCGGGTGGTCGTCGCTCAGGCCAATGCCGACCTTGAAGGTGTGTTCCTTGACTTGGGCCGAGACGGGGGCGGCGAGGGCGGCCAGCAGCGTGGTGGCAAGTGCCAAGGATTTGGCGAGGGAATTGAATTGCATGGTGTCTTGTCTCCGTTGGAATGGCTGACCCCGTTGGCGAGGCCTTTGGCGCCAGCGGCTTTTTGGGGCCAGCCGTCATGAACGCAAGGCGAAGGTTAGGTTTCACGCCCCGGCCGGTCCACTGAATGTTTTGCGACAATCCATTCCAAACGCTTATGAGTCCAGACGAATTTCCGGGTAAACCCTTGTCTTTGGCGCAGGCCTGTGCGCGGCTGCGCTTTCGGCATTTGCAGTTTCTGGACATCCTAGGCCGCACGCGCAACCTGCGGCTGACGGCCGAGCAGATGCATGTCACGCAACCTGCGGCGACCAAGATCCTGATGGACATCGAGGAGATCCTGGAGGCGCGCTTGTTCGACCGCCTTTCGCGTGGCATGCGGCCCAACGAGCTGGGGCTTTTTACGCTGCGCTACGCCAGCGCGGCGCTCGATGGGCAGCGCAAGTTTGTCGACGAGTTCAACGCCCTCAAGCAGGGCGGCCATGGCCATGTGACGGTGGGCGCCATCACCGGCTCGGCCGCGCATGTGCTGGTGGCCTCGGTGGTGGAGATCCAGCGCCTGCGGCCCCTCTTGGTCATCAAGATCCTGGAGCAGAGCAGCGACCAGCTCATCGCCTGGCTGGCCGAGCGCAAGATCGATCTGATGATCGGCCGCTTCACCACCGAGGACCAGCGCAGCCAGTTCCACTACGAGCACCTGTCCGCCGAGCCGCTGCACGTGGTGGGCGGGCAGCACCACCCGCTGCGCGGCGCCACCGACCTGTCGCTGACCGAGCTGGCGCACTGGCCGTGGATTCTGTACCCCGCCTCCACGGCGGTGCGCAAGGTGTCGGACGACTTGTTCGGCGGCGCGGGCCTGGCGCTCACGGCGGGGGTGGTGGAGACGCCGTCCTTCTTGTTTGCGCTGGAGCTGATGAACACCACCCACATGATGTCGCTGCAGCCCGCTGCGCTGATCCAGAAATATGTGGACCGGGGCCTGCTCTCGCGCATCCCCGTCGAGCTGCCCAACCGCATGCCCAGCTATGGCCTCATCACCCGCCTTGGGGAGTCGCCCACACCCTCGGCACAGGCCTTCATCGAGGTGTTGCGCGACACGGCGGGTGTGGCGCCGGACGTTGTGGGGGAGTGACCAGGCCCGCGCTATGCCTAGCCTCCTTCGATAACCAATGGTTATTGGAAATTGGGGCGGCCAGGCCCTGCCGTTATGCTCTGCGCCCTTTCCCGCAACCCAGGCCTTTTTCTCCATGACCGACGCACCCGACACGCCCGACACCATCCAGGAACCCCGCTGCTGGAGCGATGGGCGCTGGACGGCGCAGGTCATCAAGAACGAAGACGACGATGGCTGGGCCGTGTCCATGACGCTGAAGGGCGAGGCCGAACCCGCACTGGTGGGCCCCTGGACCATGGGCCGCGACAAGAAGAACCCCAAGCCGCTCGATGTGTCGGCCTTCCACACCCTGGTCAAGACCGCGAGCGAGGTAGTGCGCCGCCATGAGCAGCAACTGCATGCGCAGCTGAACAAGAGCGTGCACATCACCACCGCAGACGGCCAGCGCCTGCGCGTGGCGCTGGCCATCGTGCCCGATGAGGAAGGCGCCACGGCCACGCTGAGCGCGCAGGACGAGCTGGGTGAAGAGGTTGCCCGTGCGTCCGCGCCGCCCACCTTCAAGCTCACGCCCGCCAGCGCAGCGGCCTGGGCCGAAGGCGGGTTTCAGCGCGTGCGCTGAGCAGACTTCGGCGTTCAATACAGCCCACAGCCGCAGAAACCGGCACTGCCAGTGCAGGCAATCGCCTGCGCGACGGCGTACTGCGTGCCCGCCGCCTAAAATCCCACCCGTCGGCCCCGGATGACCTTCGGGGCCGACAGCGTTCTCAGGGCGGGGCGGAATTCCCCACCGGCGGTATTTGTTGGCTGAAAAGTCGGCAACAGCCCGCGAGCGCCTGCGGTTCCGTTCTTCGGATCGGCCTGCAGGGTCAGCAGATCTGGTGCGATGCCAGAGCCGACGGTCACAGTCCGGATGAAAGAGATCGCGAAACCCACAGCTCCCGCCATGGGTGGCTGGGCCCTCGGCGTTTGCCTGCGTGCTTTGTTGCGCGCTGGCATGGCGCAGGGCCTGCGCCGCCCTGTGCAGGTGCCGTGCTCGCGCGCGCCCTGATTCTGGCCAACCCTGTTCTGAGGAACCCATGAATCAGTCTTCTTCACCTTCCGTTTCCCCCCTGGCTCCCGTCGCCGCCCACCGTGGCGCCCGCGTGGCCATCATCAGTGCCAGCTGGCACCAGGACATCGTGCACCAGGCCCGCGACGCGGCCCTGGCCGAGTTTGACCGCCACGGCCTGCCCCCCGCGCAGGTGGCGCTGTTCGACGTGCCCGGTGCGTTCGAGATTCCGCTGCTGGCACGCAAGCTCGCGCGCAGCGGGCGCTACGACGCCATCGTGGCCTGTGCGCTGGTGGTCAACGGCGGCATCTACCGCCACGAGTTCGTCACCACCGCCGTCATTGACGGCCTGATGCGCGTGCAGCTCGACACCGAGGTGCCCGTGATGTCGGTCGTGCTCACGCCGCGCGACTTCCACGACCACGAGGACCACGTGCGCTTCTTCCGCGAGCATTTTGTGAAGAAGGGCACCGAGGTGGCCCAGGCCTGCCTGCAGACCATGGCCTACCTGCGCAAGCTGGCCTCGCCCACGCTGGCCACCGTGCAGCAGGCAACCCCTGCGCTGGCTGAAGCCTGAGAAGGCGCCATTTGCTACTATTTATGTAGCTGTTGGCACATGATGCACTAGCGCTTCAAGCCGATTAGGCTTGAAATGGCTGCTCCGCTTCAGCCTGCGGCCAACCGGGGCTGGTGGTGGCCCGGTGCGGGCATGCTGGCCTGCCTGGGGGTGTTGGCGTCGGTGTCTGCCAGCCGGAACACCGCCACTGCCTGCACCAGCTGCTGCGCCTGCACCTTGAGGCTGTCGGCGGCGGCGGCGCTCTGTTCGACCAGCGCGGCGTTCTGCTGCGTGGCCTGGTCCATTTCGGTGATGACGTCCCCTACCTGGGCGACACCTGCGCTTTGCTCGCTGCTCGCGGCGCTGATCTCGCCCACGATGTCGGTCACGCGGCGGATGGCGCTCACCACCTGGTTCATCGTGGCGCCTGCCTTGTCCACCAGCGTGGTGCCCAGTTCCACGCGCTCCACGCTGGCGTGGATCAGGGTCTTGATCTCCTTGGCGGCCTCGGCACTGCGCTGCGCGAGGCTACGCACCTCGCCCGCCACCACGGCAAAGCCCCGGCCTTGTTCGCCGGCGCGGGCGGCTTCCACAGCCGCGTTCAGCGCCAGGATGTTGGTCTGGAAGGCGATCCCATCGATCACGCTGATGATGTCGGCGATCTTGCGGCTGCTGTCGTTGATGCCCTTCATGGTCGTCACCACCTCGGCCACCACATCACCGCCCTGCACGGCCACGGTGCTGGCGCTCACAGCCAACTGGTTGGCGGTGCGCGCGTTCTCGGCGTTGGCCTGCACGGTGGAGCTGAGTTCTTCCATCGATGCCGATGTTTGCTCCAGCGCGCTGGCCTGCTGTTCGGTGCGGGCGCTCAGGTCGTTGTTGCCCTGCGCGATCTCGGTGCTGGCGGCGGCCACGCTGTCGGCGTTGTTGCGCACATTGCTTACCACCTGCGACAGGCTGATCTGCATGTCGTGCAAGGCATTGAGCAGCAGTGCGATCTCGTCCTTGCCCTGCACGTGCCGCGCCACCGTCAGGTCGCCGCTGGCCACGGCCTGCGACACGCGCACCGCGTTGTCCAGCGGGTTCACCACGGTGCGGCTGAAGGCAATGGCGCCTGCGATGCCCAGCGCGCACACCGCCAGCATCACCACCAGGCTGATGGTGGTGGCCCGCTGCGCAGTGGCGGCGGCACGTTCGGCCACGGCGCTGCTGGCCTTGGCGATCAGGTCGCCCGCCTGGTCCAGCAGCTGCGAGGGCTCGCGGTCCATGCCCGCCACGGCCTTGTCGCCCGCTTGCGGGTCGTGGTCGGCCGCCTTGAAGGCTTCAAACCCCTTGCGGTAGGCGGTGCCCATGCGTTCGTGGGCCTGAGCAAACTGCAACACGCGTTCGCGACCCTCCCCCGGGGGCAGTGCGGCTACGAGCTTTTGCGCCTCGTCCTTGATGGCCTGTTCCTGCTTTTCAAACGCGGCCCAGTAGCGCGTGAGCTGGGCCGGGTCCTTGCCGCGCAGCAGCACGTTTTTCCACTCCTGCACCTGCACCTTGAAGTTGTTGAGCATGCCCGCCGCCATGCGCTCGTGCTCGAAGCTTTGGGCCACGGTGGTCTGATAGGTGTAGAGCGCCTGGTTCAGGCGGCTGATGCCAAACAGGGCCGCTGCAAACAGCAATAGCAGCGACACGGTGAATGCCAGGGGGAGCTTGAGGCTGAGCTTCATGAGGAACTCCTTGAGGGTCCAGAAACGCCGCAGTGCTGGGCCATGGGCCCAGCACCCTGGTCCAGCGGCGCGCCGTGCGCGGGGCCGCAGACAGGATGTCTTTGGGATTATGGAGACGGATGTAATTTTTTGTACATGTCTTTTTTGCCGTGGGGCCGAGGCGAGCGGCTCCTTCAGTCCCTCGCTTTGTCATCCGATGGATAGCGGATAGCGCAAGCCAGATAAGCGCCAGGGGCCGATGCAATGCAGACAGCACAAACAAAACGGCCTTGCCGGTGAGGGCAAGGCCGTGCAGTGGTCAGGGCATGGCGCAGGCCGATGCCGCGAGGGTCTGGCTACAAAACCCCGCTGGCCCGCAGTGCCGCGATGCGCGCTGGGTCCAGCCCCATCTCGCGCAGCACCTCGTCGGTGTGCTGGCCCAGTGCCGGCGGCGCATTGCGCAGCACGGGTGGGGTGGCCGACAGGCGCAGCGGGCTGGCCACACCGGTGATCTGCTGCACGTTGTCGGTGGCGGCCTCGCTGTCCTTCCAGCGCGGCAGCGTCACGGCCAGGCCACGGGCCTGCACCTGCGCGTCGTCAAACGCCTGGGCGATGGTGTTGATGGGGCCGCAGGGTACGGCTTTGTCTTCCAGCAGCGCGATCCAGTCGGCCGTGGTGCGCGTGCGGGTCACGGCCTCCATGGCGGGGATCAGCGCGGTGCGGTTTTGCACGCGCAGGGTGTTGGTGGCAAAGCGCGGGTCGCTGGCCCACTGGGGCTGTTCGGCCGCGGCGCAAAAGCGCTGGAACTGGCCGTCGTTGCCAATGGCCAGCAGCATGTTGCCGTCCTGCGTGGGGAAGTCCTGGTAGGGCGCGAGGCTGGGGTGGCTGTTGCCCATGCGGCCGGGCGCCTTGCCGGTGGCGAGGAACCCCGAGGCCTGGTTGGCCAGCACGGCCATGCCCACGTCCAGCAGCGCCATGTCGATGTGCTGGCCCTGGCCGGTGCCATTGGTGGCGTTGTCGCGCACGTGCAGCGCGGCCAGGATGGCGTTGCTGGCATACAGGCCGGTGAACAGGTCGATCACGGCCACGCCCACGCGCATCGGGCCGCCGCCGGGCTGGCTGTCGGCCTGGCCGGTGATGCTCATCAGGCCCGTCATGGCCTGCACCATGAGGTCGTAGCCCGCACGCTCAGCGTAGGGTCCGTCCTGCCCGAAGCCGGTGACGGAGCAGTAGATGAGGCGGGGGTTGAGCGCGCGCAGGCTCTCGTGGTCCAGGCCGTATTGCTTGAGGCCACCAACC
Organism: Acidovorax sp. K2F; assembly: GCF_025246485.1. Lineage (NCBI taxonomy): Bacteria > Pseudomonadati > Pseudomonadota > Betaproteobacteria > Burkholderiales > Comamonadaceae > Acidovorax > Acidovorax sp. K2F. The sequence goes on along the minus strand of NZ_JAOBSQ010000050.1, from coordinate 10,737 downwards.
TTGAAGTTTTCCACCACGATGTCCGCCTCTTGCGCCATCTGCTTGATGAGCGCCTGGCCCTCGGGCGAGGCCATGTCGATGGTGACGGAGCGCTTGTTGCGGTTGCAGGCGGTGTAGTAGCTGGCCTGGTTGGTGTCGTTGCCCTCGGCGTCTTTCAAGAAGGGCGGGCCCCACTGGCGCGTGTCGTCGCCCACGCCGGGGCGCTCCACTTTCACCACGTCCGCGCCCAGGTCGGCCAGAACCTGCGTGCACCACGGCCCGGCCAGCACGCGGGAGAGGTCGAGCACCTTGATGCCTGCGAGGGCGCCGGGAGAGTTAGGGGGGGTGGTCATGGTGTGGTGTACTATGAAATTGATAGCTGTCAGCGCATGATTGACTAGCGCTACAAGGCAAAAACACCGCAAAGGCGGTGTTTTTGCCGGTTTTCGGAGCGCAGGCCGATCAGTTGGCGAACGCGGCGATGCCCGTCTGGGCGCGGCCCAGAATCAGCGCGTGCACATCGTGCGTGCCTTCGTAGGTGTTCACCACTTCCAGGTTCACCAGGTGGCGGGCCACGCCAAACTCGTCGCTGATGCCGTTGCCGCCCATCATGTCGCGCGCCAGGCGGGCAATGTCCAGCGCCTTGCCGCAGCTGTTGCGCTTGATGATGGAGGTGCCTTCCACGCTGGCCGTGCCCGCGTCCTTCATGCGGCCAAACTGCAGGCAGGCCTGCAGGCCGATGGCGATTTCGGTCTGCATGTCGGCCAGCTTCTTCTGGATGAGCTGGTTGGCGGCCAGGGGGCGGCCAAACTGCTTGCGGTCCAGCGTGTACTGGCGCGCGGTGTGCCAGCAGAACTCGGCCGCACCCAGGGCGCCCCAGGCGATGCCGTAGCGCGCGCTGTTCAGGCAGGTGAAGGGGCCCTTGAGGCCTTGCACTTCAGGGAAGGCGTTTTCTTCGGGCACGAACACGTCGTCCATCACGATCTCGCCGGTGATGGAGGCGCGCAGGCCCACCTTGCCGTGGATGGCGGGGGCTGTCAGGCCCTTCATGCCCTTTTCCAGCACAAAGCCGCGGATGGGGCCCACGGCGCCGCCTTCGGACACTTCCTTGGCCCAGACCACGAACACGTCGGCCACGGGGCTGTTGGTGATCCACATCTTGCTGCCCTTGAGCTTGTAGCCGCCATCGACCTTGTAGGCGCGCGTGGCCATGCTGCCAGGGTCAGAGCCGTGGTCGGGCTCGGTCAGGCCAAAGCAGCCGATCCACTCGCCGCTGGCGAGCTTGGGCAGGTACTTCTGGCGCTGGGCTTCGCTGCCGAATTCATAAATGGGCACCATCACCAGCGACGACTGCACGCTGGCCATCGAGCGGTAGCCCGAATCCACGCGTTCCACCTCGCGGGCGATCAGGCCGTAGGCCACATAGCTCAGGCCGGGGCCTCCGTATTGCTCGGGGATGGTGGGGCCCAAGAGGCCCACTTCGCCCATCTCGCGGAAGATGCTCACGTCCATCTTTTCGTGGCGGAAGGCGTCCAGCACGCGGGGTGCCAGCTTGTCCTGGCAATACGCGGCGGCGGCGTCGCGGATGGCGCGCTCGTCGTCGGTCAGTTGCTGGCTCAGGAGGAAAGGATCATCCCATTGAAAAGCGGCGTGGGCCATGTGTGTCTCCAGGTCGGAAAGGGGGGGGAAGAAAAAAACGAATCTGGAACGCATCGTAGGCCTTGGGGTGGTGGCCTGCAAGCGAGTTCTTTTCATCCAGACATGCGTTTATGGAATGTATGGAATACTGGCGGCCAGCTAAGCCAAGGCGTGGCTGGTCACTTAAAAATTCCTCTTCATCATGCGCCGCAACATTCCATCGACCCAGGCCCTGGCCTGTTTTGAAGTGGCCGCCCGCCACGAGAGCTACACCCGCGCCGCGCAGGAGTTGTCGCTCACCCAAAGCGCCGTCTCGCGCCAGATCCAGGCGCTGGAAGAATTTTTGGGCGTGGCACTGTTTCGCCGCACGCGCCACGGCGTGGTGCTGACGCCTGCGGGCGCGCACTATGGCCGCCAGGTGGCGCGCTGGCTGCAGGGGCTGGAGCGCGATACGCTGGACGTGATGGCCCACCAGGGCGAGGGCGGCACCCTTACGCTGGCCGCGGTGCCCACCTTTGCCACGCGCTGGCTCATCCCCCGCCTGCCGCAGCTGGCGCAGGCGCATCCCGATATCGTGGTGCACATCGACACACAGACGCGGCCCTTCTTGTTTGCCGACACCACCTTCGATGCCGCCTTGTATGCCGGCACGCCCGAGCAGGTCGCCAACTGGCCCGGCGTACAGGCGCAACTGCTGATGCACGAAGACGTGGTGCCCGTGTGCAGCCCGCGCCTGCTCGAATCGGCCGCGCCCCGGGGCCGGGGCCGCGCCCACCAGCCCGTGGCCGCCGAGGCGCTGGCCGAGCTGCCGCTGCTGCAGCAAAGCACACGCCCGTACGGCTGGCGCCAGTGGTTCGATGCCATGGGGGTGGAGGCACCGCACGCGCTGGATGGCCCGCGCTACGAGCTGTTCTCCATGCTGGCCGTGGCCGCCACGCATGGCATGGGCGTGGCGCTGATCCCGCCGCTGCTCATCGAGGCCGAGCTCGCCAGCGGCGAGCTGGTGGTGGCCTGCAACCGCCCGCTGCGCGGCGAGCGGGCGTACTACCTCATCAGCCCCGCACAGGCCCAGCCCCCGGTGCTGGCCACGTTTGCGCGCTGGCTCCAGCACATGGCCGAGGTGGGGAGCCCGCCGGTTGCGGGATGACGCGCTTGCGCCCACGGGGGCTGTGAACTAATCTGGCCGCGCGGAAGTCTGTCTTTCATTCAGCAACCTTGTTGGAGAGCGACCACCATGACCACTTACCACGCTCCGCATTTCGACCCCACCGTGGACGAGATCGAGACCCTCAAGCAACTGGAGATGGGCGAAGTCATCACGCTGCCCCACGCGCTCAAGGACCATGTGTCGGGGCGACTGCTCGAATGGGGCTTCATCACCAAGGGGACGGGGGGTGAGTTGGCCATCACCGCCAGTGGCCGCCAGTTGATCCGGCGACAGGACAACTGAGCCCGCGCGTCAGCCGGCCCCTTGTGCGCATCCGTCGCGCGGTGTGGCGTGGGACCTCCGTGCGGGTTGGGAGCCTTTGGCTAAATCCTGGTGCGCGGGCTGGGGTATCTGGGCCCTGTGCCCGCCGTGTGCAGCGTTGGGCCTATCCTGTGCAATTCCCTTTGTCTGGAGCCGCCGTGCCCGCTTTGTCCCGTCTGCGCACCACCCTGTGCATTGCCGCCCTGGCCCTGGCCGGTGCGTTGCTGGCGGGCTGCAGCACGGTGCGGCTGGCGTACAACCAGGTGCCCCACCTGGCGTACTGGCAACTGAACCGTTACCTTGACCTGTCGGACGCGCAGACGGAGCGCGTGCGGGGCGACCTGGGCGACCTGCACCGCTGGCACCGCGACACCATGCTGCCCCAGCATGCCGAGCTGTTGCAAAAGGTGCAGCAGCAGTTGCCCGCGACCATCACCCCCGAGCAGGCCTGCCGCATCTATGACGAGGCACGTACACAGCTGGACAAGGTGCTAGCCCAGGCCGAGCCCAAGGTGGTGTGGCTCGCATCGCAGCTGACCGAGGCGCAGATCCGCAATCTAGAGCGCAGGCAGGCCGACAGCAACGCTGACTGGAAATCCGAATGGCTGGACCCATCGCTCGACAAGATGCGCGAGCGCCGCTTCAAGGACCTCTCGTCGCGGCTCGAAACCTTTTATGGCGCGCTGGACGAACCCCAGAAGGCCGTGCTGCGCGCCTTTATCGCCCAGTCGGCTTTTGACCCGCAGCGCACCTACGCCGAGCGCGTGCGCCGGCAAAAAGACCTGGTGCAGGTGCTGCGCAGCATCCAGGCCGACCGTGGCAACACCGCCCAGGCCCGCACGCTGATGCTCGGCTTTCTGGACCGCGTGGTGACGTCACCGGACGGCGCCTACCAGCGCTACGCACAAGCGCTGGTGGCCGAGGGCTGCGAGGGGTTTGCGCGCCTGCACAACGCCATGACGCCTGCGCATCGGCTGCGTGCGGCGCAATCGCTCAAGGGTTATGAGCAGGACTTCCTGTTGCTGGCTGCGCGCTGAGGTGCAGCGCGAGGGTGGGGCGAAGCGCAGAGGCCGCTGCCGCGACGCGAAGGTCAGCAGAACATCATCGCCAGCAGGGCTGCATCCTCGGCCATGTTCTGCAGGGCATAACCCGCCAGCCGGTAGGCCAGCACGGTGGCGTGCGCGATCAGATCCTGGGCGGTCATGGCGGTGGCTGGGTGTGGAGGTGTGCAGAAATCACATGCCGCCGCCACAGCGGCTGGCCCAGCAAAAAGGCCGATAGCTCGTGGAAGCTACCGGCCTTGTTGACTGTGGTGCCCGGGGCCGGAATCGAACCGGCACGCCTTGCGGCGGGGGATTTTGAGTCCCCTGCGTCTACCAATTTCACCACCCGGGCGGAATATGTGAAGCCCTGAATTATGGCACAGTAGGGCGTATGAAATATCCGACGATTGAAGACGCGGTAGGCAACACGCCGCTGGTGGCGCTGCAGCGCATTGGGGCCCAGGACAACGCGGCGCGGGGCAATGTGGTGCTTGGCAAGCTGGAAGGCAACAACCCGGCGGGGTCCGTCAAGGACCGGCCTGCACTGTCGATGATCCGCCGCGCCGAAGAGCGTGGCGACATCCGCCCTGGCGACACGCTGATCGAGGCCACGTCGGGCAATACCGGCATCGCTTTGGCGATGGCCGCGGCCATCAAGGGCTACCGCATGGTGCTGGTGATGCCTGAGGACTTGTCCATCGAACGCGCCCAGACCATGAAGGCCTTTGGCGCAGAATTGGTGCTCACGCCCAAGAGCGGCGGCATGGAGCACGCCCGCGACCTGGCCGAGGCCATGCAAAAGCGTGGTGAGGGCAAGGTGCTGGACCAATTTGGCAACCCCGACAACCCCCGCATTCACTACGAAACCACAGGCCCCGAGATCTGGGAGCAGACCGGCGGGCGCATCACCCACTTTGTGAGCGCGATGGGCACCACGGGCACCATCACGGGCGTGTCGCGGTTTCTCAAGGAGAAGAACCCCGGCATTCAGATCATTGGTGCACAGCCCGAAGAAGGCTCGCGCATCCCGGGCATCCGCAAGTGGCCGCAGGAGTACCTGCCCAAGATTTATGACGCCAGCACGGTCGATGAGCTGGTGTATGTGAGCCAGGACAGCGCCGAAGACATGTGCCGCCGCCTCGCGCGCGAAGAGGGCATTTTTGCCGGCATCTCGGCTGCAGGCGCGTGCTGGGTGGCGCAGCAGATCGCTGCGCGCGACAGCAATGCCACCATCGTCTTCATCGTGTGCGATCGGGGCGACCGGTATTTGTCGACCGGGGTGTTTCCTGCGTGACCTGTGAAACGGCCTGCGCAGTGGGCTCCAGGGGCATTGCCGGGTGCCTCTTCGCAGGTTTTTGAATCAGAATGGCTGCTTGTGCTAGTTGAACATGCCTCAGCAGCTACATAAAAGATAGCATATGCCCTACGAAGTTCGTTTTTGCCCCCACTGTGCCACCGAGTTGCAGCCCATCACGCTGGCCGAAGACGGCGGCGACAAGGAGCGGCTGCGCTGCCCCGCCTGCGGCTGGACGCACTGGAACAATCCCACGCCCGTGCTGGCTGCCATTGTGGAGATCGACGGCAAGGTGCTGCTGGCGCGCAATGCGGCGTGGCCGGGCAAGATGTTTGCCCTGATCACCGGCTTCATGGAGGCGGGCGAGTCGCCCCAGGAAGGCATTGCGCGCGAGGTCAAGGAAGAGACCAACCTCGATGTGCAGTCCACCACCCTGGTGGGTGCCTACGAGTTTTTGCGCATGAACCAGGTCATCATTGCCTACCACGTGGTGGCCACCGGGCAGGTGCAACTGTCGCCGGAGCTGGTGGACTACCGGTTGTACGATCTGCCAGACCTCAAATGCTGGCCTGCGGGCACGGGCTACGCGCTGGCCGACTGGCTGCGCACGCGGGGCCACGAGCCCGTGTTTTTCACGGCCGAAGAAAATGCAGAACGCCGCCGTGGGCTGGACGAACAAGCCCCGGCCGCGACGCCGCCAAAGGATTGATGACCATGGACATTCACAAAGAAATCGACACCCGGGGCCTGAATTGCCCCTTGCCCATCCTCAAGGCCAAGAAGGCGCTGTCGGACATGGCCAGCGGCCAGCTGCTCAAGGTGGTGGCGACAGACAACGGATCGCTGCGCGACTTTCAGGCGTTTGCCAAGCAGACCGGCAACGAGCTGGTGGAGCAACAGACCGTGGGCGAGGAGTTCATCCACATCCTGCGCCGCCGTTGAACGTAAAAATAGCTGCCAGCGCTTGTCCAATAAGCACAGGCAGCTATCGATTTTGAAGTTTTAGAGGGTTTGGCCGGCTGCGTTTACAGCGCCAGGTTCTTCAGGTAGTCCCGGAAGTGCGTCCCCACCTGCGGGTGTTGCAGGGCCAGTTCCACCGTCGCTTCCAGAAACCCTTCCTTGCTGCCGCAGTCGTAGCGTTTGCCTTCGTACTGGAAGGCGTACACGGCTTCATTGTTCATCAGGCGCGCAATGCCGTCGGTGAGCTGGATCTCGCCGCCCACGCCCCGTGGCTGGTTGCGGATCTCGTCAAATACGCCGGGCGTGAGGATGTAGCGGCCCGCCACGCCCATGCGCGAGGGGGCATCGGCCGCCTTGGGCTTTTCGACAATGCGCTGGATGCGGATCAACGGGCCACCGGCAGGCTCGCCCGCCACGATGCCGTACTTGTGCACCTGGTCCTCGGGCACCTCTTGCACGGCGATCACCGAGCGGCCTTGCTGGCGGAACGCGGTCGCCATCTGCGCCAGCACGGGCTGACCGCCCTGGGGGCCCACCATCAAATCGTCAGCCAGCAGCACGGCAAAGGGCTCCTTGCCCACCAGGGGCTCCGCGCACAACACCGCGTGGCCCAGCCCCAGCGAGCGCGGCTGGCGCACAAAGGCGCAGTCCATGTCGCTGGGCTGGATGGAGCGCACCAGCTCCAGCAGCTCCTTCTTGCCGGCCGCTTCCAGCTCGGCCTCGAGCTCGTAGGCGGTGTCGAAGTGGTCTTCAATGGCGCGCTTGCTGCGGCCAGTCACAAAAATCATGTGGCGGATGCCGGCGGCGTAGGCCTCTTCCACTGCGTACTGGATCAGTGGCTTGTCCACCACGGGCAGCATCTCCTTGGGGCTGGCCTTGGTGGCGGGCAGAAAACGCGTGCCCAGTCCGGCAACGGGGAAAACGGCTTTGCGAACGGTCGTGGCAACAGTCATGGGGCTCCTCTGGACGGATGGGTGACGGTGTGCCCGGGCTGCACTGCAGTCCGTAACCCACACCGGCAAAACATGAAAACGGGGCGGGCAGCCCCTACGGGACGGGCTGCCATGGCGCAGTATGGCCCGGGTTTTAGCCCAGCCTTGTCAGCTGATCGCGCAATCTGCCCAGCGTGGCGCTGAAGTCGGCAATGCGCTTTTTCTCCTGCTCGATCACCGCCGCAGGGGCCTTGGCCACAAAGGCTTCGTTGGACAGCTTGTTGTTCGCCTTGGTGATCTCGCCGTCGATGCGGGCGATTTCCTTGGACAGGCGCGCCTTCTCAGCCGCCACGTCGATCTCCATGTACAGGCACATGCGGGCGTCACCCACCACGGCCACAGGCGCGGCCTGTGCGGCGGCGGCCCAGGCGGACTCGTCGTCAAACACCTTCACCTCGCTGAGCTTGGCCAGCGCCTGCAGCACCGGGCCCACGCCACGCATGAACTCGGTGTCGCCCACCACGTACAGGGGCAGGCGGGTGGAGGGAGACACGTTCATCTCGCCCCGCAGCGCGCGGCATGCGTCCACCAGGCCCTTCACGCGGCCCATGTGGGCAATCGCGGCCTCGTCGATCTTCTCGGGCTGGGCCTGGGGGTAGCGCGCAATGCTGACCGATTCGCCAGGGATGCCGGCCACAGGTGCCACCACCTGCCACAAGGCCTCGGTGATGAATGGGATGATGGGGTGGGCCAGGCGCAGGATGGCTTCCAGCGTGCGGATCAGCGTGCGGCGCGTGGCGCGTTGCTGCGCTTCGGTGCCGTTCTGGATCTGCACCTTGGCGATCTCCAGGTACCAGTCGCAGTACTCGTTCCAGACAAAGTCGTAGATCGTGTTGGCCACGTTGTCCAGGCGGTATTCCTCAAAGCCTTTGGCGACTTCGGCCTCGGTCTTTTGCAGCAGCGAGCTGATCCAGCGGTCGGCCTGGCTGAACTGCATATAGCCGTGGGCCGGGCCGCCGGGCTGGCACTCTTCCTTGGTGTGCTCTTTCAGGCCACAGTCCTGGCCTTCGCAGTTCATCAGCACAAAGCGGCTGGCGTTCCAGAGCTTGTTGCAGAAGTTGCGGTAGCCCTCGCAGCGCTTGCTGTCGAAGTTGATGCTGCGGCCCAGCGATGCCAGTGCGGCAAACGTGAAGCGCAGCGCATCGGCGCCATAGGCCGGAATGCCCTCGGGGAATTCCTTTTGCGTGTTCTTGCGCACGGTGGGCGCGGTCTCTGGCTTGCGCAGGCCGGTAGTGCGCTTGTCGAGCAGGGGCTCCAGCGCAATGCCGTCGATCAGGTCCACCGGGTCGAGCACGTTGCCTTCGGACTTGGACATCTTCTTGCCCTGCGCGTCGCGCACCAGGCCGTGGATGTACACATGCTTGAACGGCACGCGGCCCGTGAAGTGCGTGGTCATCATGATCATCCGGGCGACCCAGAAGAAGATGATGTCGTAGCCCGTGACCAGCACGGTGCTGGGCAGGTACAGGTTGAAGTCGTCGGTGGCGCTGTCGCCCTGGTTGGGCCAGCCCATGGTGCTGAAGGGCACGAGGGCGGACGAGTACCAGGTGTCCAGCACATCCTCGTCGCGACGCAGCTTCTTGCCGGGCGCCTTGGCCTGGGCTTCGGCTTCGTCGCGGGCCACGATCACGTTGCCTTCTTCGTCGTACCAGGCCGGAATCTGGTGGCCCCACCACAGCTGGCGGCTGATGCACCAGTCCTGGATGTTGTTCATCCACTGGTTGTAGGTGTTCACCCAGTTCTCGGGCACAAAGGTCACTTCGCCGCTGGCCACCGCGTCGATGGCCTTTTGCGCAATGCTCTTGCCCGTGGGGTCCTGGTCGCTCACCTTGCTCATGGCCACGAACCACTGGTCGGTCAGCATGGGCTCGATCACCTGGCCGGTGCGGGTGCAAATGGGCACCATGAGCTTGTGCTTCTTCACCTCGACCAGCGCGCCGATGGCTTCCAGGTCGGCCACCACGGCCTTGCGGGCCACGAAGCGGTCCATGCCCTGGTACTTGGCGGGGGCGTTCTCGTTGATGGTGGCCTGCAGCGTCAGCACCACGATCATGGGCAGCTTGTGGCGCTGGCCCACGGCGTAGTCGTTCTGGTCGTGCGCGGGGGTGACCTTAACCACCCCGGTTCCGAATTCCTTGTCCACGTACTCGTCGGCGATCACCGGGATCTGGCGGTCGCACAGCGGCAGGTTGACCATCTTGCCGATGAGGTGCGTATAGCGTGCATCCTCGGGGTGCACCATCAGCGCCACGTCGCCCAGCATGGTTTCAGGCCGGGTGGTGGCCACCGTCAGGCTGCCCGATCCATCGGCCAGGGGGTAGGCGATGTACCACAGCGATCCGTCTTTTTCTTCGCTCTCGACTTCCAGGTCGGACACGGCGGACTGCAGCTTCGGGTCCCAGTTCACCAGGCGCTTGCCGCGGTAGATCAGGCCCTGCTCGTAGAGCTTCACGAAGGTGTCGGTGACCACCTTGGAGAGCTTGTCGTCCATGGTGAAGTATTCACGGCTCCAGTCCACGCTGTCGCCCATGCGGCGCATCTGCGTGGTGATGGTGTTTCCGGACTTTTCCTTCCACTCCCACACCTTGCTCACAAAGTTCTTGCGCGCCTCGGGCGGGGTGGGGCCCATGTCGTAGCGGCTGATGCCTTGCTCCTGCAACTGGCGCTCCACCACGATCTGCGTGGCGATGCCCGCGTGGTCGGTGCCCGGCACCCACACCGTGTTGAAGCCGCGCATGCGGTGGTAGCGCGTGAGGCTGTCCATGATCGTCTGGTTGAACGCATGGCCCATGTGCAGCGTGCCCGTCACGTTGGGGGGCGGCAGCTGGATGGAAAAGGCGGGTTCGCCCGCCTGGGGCTGGCCCGTGCCACGGTGGCCTGCGGTGCCATACCCGCGCTTTTCCCATTCGGGGCCCCAATGGGCTTCCAGCGCGGCAGGTTCAAACGACTTGGACAGGCTTTCGAGGCCGGGTTGTGGTTGGGGCGTGCTCATGGGGTGTCGCAGTGGGGGCAGTGGGGCGGAGCGGCCGCAGGGAGCGCTCCGACGAACAAGAGGGTGAACCGCACATTTTAAGGGACCGCCACCCCGGCGCTGGCCCCGCGGGGGCTTGGGCCGTTTGACAATCGCGCGCCGTCTGTCGGCCGATTCTTTCCAATGGTTACCTTGAGCCTGGGTGCGCGGGTGAATGCGTCCTGATAATCCCGCCCCACAGAGCGAGGAGGGCGCGGCAACGCGGACCAGGCTCTGAGAGCGGCTAACAAAACTCCCCTGGCGTCGTTGTCTCGCCTTGTCGTACTGCTTGTACTGCCTGCGGCGAAACGCCTAGCCAGGGCCGCTTCGCTGAGTTTTGTTAGCCGCTCTAA
>NZ_JAOBSQ010000005.1:0-22392 GCF_025246485.1 Acidovorax sp. K2F | reverse complement strand
GTAATAGCCGACCCGGCCGCTGGCACTCTGACTCGAATTACCTAGACTCTTCGAGCAGCTTTCGCGACTGCTGCGTTTGCTGGCCCCTGCTGACATCTTGCACGCCTAAAGACTCAGGGCAAGACGCTCCAAATCGTGTCTTAATTTTTCGAGTGCATCACCTGTGGCACCAAAACGACTGTCCGTAACTACGACACCCGAAAAAAACGGTTCGAAAAGATAAGGTCGGTCATCAATCGCAAGCCATACATCATGGCTTTGCCTATTAGCCCGCATCCACGCTATGCACTCGGCATGTCGTGGAAACCCCAAAAACCGTTCAGGAACCGCATCGAGACTCACCTGATGAGGTGTCATACCGACAACTCTCTCAGCGACGTCAGCACTGAATCTCGCCCTCAAAGCCACAAGCGGGTATTGGATTCGCCAGGTGCTGCTAACAACAACTTCGGTTGAAGGCACGTGCCGAAGTACGTCTTCGATACCCGAGAGCCAACAAAAATGCTTACTCTCGTGACAGTGCAAAGGATGCGTAACGCCATCGAAATCCAGAAATAACGTTACTCTTCGCATGGACACAGAATGTAGAAGAGGATTCTAATATCGACCATAAAATTAAACAGCCGTGTCAAAAATATAAACCACCATCCGCTATACGTATCTTCCAATAGGCAGATACACATGAATAATCAAACTGATGAGCGCTGCCATACGCTCAATGATGAGCAAGCGCTGCTTGATAAGCAACAAGTTGCCCGCGCGCTAAGCATCTCAATTCGTACAGTCGACAACCTCGTGAAATCAGGTGATTTCCCACCCGGCGTCCGAATGGGGCGATTCCTTTACTGGTCGCAACGAACCATCGCAACTTGGCGCAGAAATCAATTTGCAAGCCAGGAGCGCTGGCGCCCTCGTACGTAAGCGCAAGCGCGGAGCGAAAGGACGAGAGACCACTCATTAACTCCCGCTCACCCTCCGCGCTGGTAGTGCTCAGTTAGCGCACACTCTCTGGCAATAGCTTTTTCGACGGCTTCTCGAATCCGCGCCTCTACTTCAGTCTCCCGTCTAGCTTCCTCACCTTGCTTAGCGGCAATGAGGGCTGGAAGTGGGTCCAACAGTCGTTTTTTTCGTACTTGAGGAGCAGACTCCGGTAGTTCTGACCGCTCTTTCTGGAAAGCTGCAATCCGAAGGTCAACCTCTCTGATATATCTCTCAGCCCTCTCTCGAACTACCTCATCCGACTCCTCTTGCTCTTCTTCGTCACTGAACTCACTAATCATCTCAATCTGCGTTCCAAATTTCAAAGAACTAACTACTCGCCCCACAGCCTTGGAAAGGCCTCTAAAGATTGCTTTTACTACCCGCACTCCCTAGCCATCTGAGCCTTTCTACGAATCGCGCATGGGTCTCAGGGTCGGAAATACCCTCCTGCTCATGCGTACGCACAAAATTCTCCAGATATTCATCTGGCCACCCATCTGTGTTGTCATCTAGAGCCAACCACGCAAGTGGTTTTCGCCGTAACACATCTTCATAAACTTGCTGCCCACGAGGCAAGTTAGTGAAATACCCTTCGTCTATCTTAGAGTGGAAGGTTGCGCCGATAACGCGTTCCCGTAGATTCTGAGGAAGTCGTTTTGCAGTCGCCGAGTACCCGTAACGGCGCAGCCAAGACGTACTCAGCACTATTCTTATATCCGGGTATGGTTCTAGTAGCTTCTCTAGAAGCGGAGCGTGCTGAAAAAGCGTATATCCGTCAGGCGCTACAAGATAAGCACCACGCCGAGGATGCCAAAGGCAATTCTCATGGTGAAGAACACCATCAAAATCCAAGTACAAGAGCCGACCGCCCTCTCCTTTCACCAGAATATCTCACAGCTTGAGGCATTGGGAAGTACCAACGAATAATGGCTACTTTGATATTCACAGGGATTGTCAGCACTCAGCATCCAGCGATTGGAACCAAAAATCCGAGCCCTGTCACCTTGTTGTGAATCAACCCCGCGGGCCGGTCTAGTTTTGTTCTGTCAGTATTGATTTCTATACTGATAATCAAAGCATCTGGCACAGTCAGAAAACGGCGTAGAACACCATTATCAGAACAGGCACCGACCTACTCATTCGCACTAAAAAATTGCCTCGCGGCAATTTCTAGTGCTAATAGAGGACCGCTATAGCGCTTGAGCCCAGGAGACATTTCCCGCACGGGGGCCACAAACCTGCCCTACCCGAGCTTGGAGTCGGAGCCTGAAGCAGCACATCTCTATCGCGAAGCTTGCTTAGCCCCCTGTCGCACAGGCAGGCGCACGACATTCGTCGCCTCCACGGCAACACCATCTGAGCCAGCTCCGCTCAACTCCGCCGAACGTGCAGCTGTCACAGCCATGGCGGCGAACTCGCGCAGCTGCTCAGTCGTCATCGTCAATGTCTGATTGCTATTGCTTTGTGCAGCCCCCGATGGAACTCTCGGCGCCGAAGCTGGTGTTTCTGGAGACGCATGCAGAACAGCCACCGCATCGTCAGCGGTAATGTTCATGTAGCGCATGACCATCTCAATCGTTTTGTGCCCAGTAAGTGCTTGCACCAGGAACACATTTCCTGTTTTCAAACCCATGCGCGTAGCGGCAGTGCGCCTCAAGTCATACAGCTGTAGATTGGTAACCCCTGCACGCTTACATGCATCATTCCACGCGCCCCTCAAGGCCTCGTAAGTGATGCGAACAATAGGGTCATCCGGAGCACCGGGATTCAGTTCACGCAGCGCCTGTATCGCCGCCGGAGAGAGCGGCACTTCGCGCGCGCCAGTTTTTCCATCTCCGAGTGTGAGAATTCGCCGGTTCCAGTCGACATTCTTCCAGCGCGCGTGTGCAAGCGGCTCAGAAGTGCGCATACCCGTCTCTCTGAGCAACGCAACTGTAGGTCCGACAAGAGTGTTTCGGCATGAAGCAATAGCCAAGTCCATGGCGGCCTGCTCTTCAGCTGACATACAGCGTTTGCGCACGTTCTTCACCGGCGGCAGCTTAAGGCTCGTGCACGGGTTTTCTCGATGCTCAAGCCAGCGCCAGGTTGTGCGAGCGTAGTTGAACACTCCCCGCAGCAAAGCACGCTCTAGCGATACCGTGGCTGCTGCGTTGCCATCATCGACCATGGCATTCATGAACTGCTGTACGTCGCTTCGCGTGATGTCGGACATGCGCCTGCATGCCAAAACGGCACGATAACGCTCTGTGTTCGCGTTCTTCGTCAACTGCGCAGCTCGGTGCGCGCTCAGACCTTTAGGGATTTTCCGCTCTGTTGTATGAGGCTTGAGCGAGACGCGGAAATACACGTTCCGCGCACCCATGTCCTGTTGGCCTTGCTGCCCCTCTTCCTGGGCCAGACACTTCACTTCGAGCAGGTCGAGTCCAGCGGAACGCAGATAGTTGTTGATGCGTACTGCATCTTGGACAGCGCCTTTAAGGAAGCGCAGGCGCTCTAGAGCATATGTCTGCATTGCCTGGCCCAGCGTCGTGCGCTCCGGCCCGGGCTGACGAGGCGCCCGACCCCGGTCAATCTCGACTTTGCGCAGACTCATAGCCTTGAGAACAGCAGCTTTGGTCGGATAGCCGGACAGGTAGACGTCGTGACCTTCGTGCCTAGCGCGTACGCACCAGCCTTTCCCCTCTTGATAGGGCTTAGCCATAGCGCACCTCCATCCGAGGCGCCAGGGGCCTTATGGGGCCGTACAGCGAGGCAGGGAACGCGCCGACTGCATTGAGCGCAGACAGCAATGAGAGACTGACAACCATAAACAACTCCAGATGTGGAATCGAGTACAGCGACGTTTCTTTAGCCTTTCGGCAAAAAAACTGCAGTCGAAAGCGCCCCTCTTTGGCCGCAAAGAAGTCGGACATCGCCGAGCTCAATGCGGTCGTCATCGCGCAATGAAGCGCAGTGACTTGCCAACCATACGCATTGCTTTCCCAGTGCAAGTGTCAGAACCTGCGTCAGAAAAACAAAAAAGCGACCTGTTTTACGGGTCGCTTGTTTTGCATCTCTTCGTAAACCGTTGATTCACAAAGAGAAATTTTGGTGGCCTGGGGCGGAATCGAACCACCGACACAAGGATTTTCAATCCTCTGCTCTACCGACTGAGCTACCGGGCCTGAGCCTCAAATTATAGCCAGAAAAATCAGTGCTTCCGGCAAAAGGCACAAATTAATTGATCAGCCGCGCTTGCCGCGCCCCAAATCCACGCCCAGCTGGCGCAGCTTGCGGTACAGGTGGGTGCGCTCCAGGCCCGTCTTTTCGGCCACGCGCGTCATGGAGCCGCCTTCGCGGGCCAGGTGAAACTCGAAGTAGGCTTTCTCGAAACCATCGCGCGCTTCGCGCAGGGGGCGATCCAGGTCAAACCCCTGGTGGGCGTGGGGGCCGGGGTCCACCCCCGCCATCACCGCAGAAACGGCAGGCAGCTGCGAGAACGTCGGATCGGCCGGAGCGGCAGCGGGTGCGGACACAGCAGCCACGGGTGCAGCCTGGTGGGCCGCGTTGCGGGCCAGGCCCTGCTCCACGGCCTTGAGCAGCTTTTGAAGGGTAATGGGCTTTTCGAGGAACGAGAAAGCGCCGATGCGCGTGGCCTCCACCGCCGTGTCGATGGTGGCGTGGCCGCTCATCATGATGACCGGCATGGTGAGCACGCCCGCCGTCGCCCACTCTTTGAGCAACGAGACGCCGTCGGTGTCGGGCATCCAGATGTCCAGCAGCACCAGGTCATAGCTGTTGCCTGCCCGGGCGGCTCGGGCCTGGGTCGCATTTTCTGCGAGGTCTACGCTGTGACCTTCGTCGTTCAGGATTTCCGACAGCAGATCACGAATGCCGAGCTCATCGTCGACCACCAGAATGTTTGCCATGTGTGTTGAAGCGCCTTGGGGAGGTACTGCGGGGCGGTGTTGTTATGACGCCACCGCTGGTTCAGGGGCGAATGATAACGACACTTGGGCGCCGCGCACCACGCCTTCTTCGGTGCGGTTGGACAGTTCGATGCGCGCTCCGTGCTCATCTGCGATCTTTTTGACGACGGCCAAACCCAGGCCGGTGCCGCGCGGTTTGGTGGTGACATAGGGTTCGAAAGCGCGCTGCAGGATGTGGGACGGAAAGCCCCCGCCGCTGTCCGATACCGTGAGCCGCACACGGCGTGACGATTCGCTCCAGCGGGTGCTGATGCGCACCGGCGGCACGGGCTCGGAGGCCCCGGCGCGGGCCTGCTCGGTCGAGTCCTGGGCGTTCTGCAGCAGGTTGTGTACGACCTGGCGCAACTGCTGCGCATCGCCCGCAATCCAGGGGCAGCGCGGGTCCAGCTCGGCTTCTACAGGCACGGTGGCGTTTTCTGCCCCATACAAATGGAGCACGTCGGCGACCAGGGCATTGAGGTCCAGCGCATGCAGTTCGGCGGCAGGCAAGCGCGCGTAATCGCGGAACTCGTTGACCAGTCGCTTCATCGCATCTACCTGGTCCACGATGGTCTTGACGGACTTGGCGAGGATGGCTTGTTCAGGGTCCGGCAGCTTGCCCGACAGCTTCATTTCAAGGCGCTCGGCCGACAGCTGGATGGGGGTCAGCGGGTTCTTGATTTCGTGCGCCAGCCGTCGCGCCACCTCGCCCCAGGCCTGCGCACGCTGGGCCGAAACGATCTCCGAAATGTCGTCAAAAACCAACAGTCGGGTGGCATCGGGCAGCTCGGCACCTCGCGCTACCAGGCTGGTGGCATGTTGTCCGGCGCCGCCGGAGGAGGCATGCAGCTCGAACGGCTGCTGCCAATGGTCCAGGCCATGGCGTTCATGGTCCCCCAAAAAAGCATCGAAATGGCCCTGGACCGACGCGGCAAACTCTGCGAGGCCCGGCACTTCGGACAGAGGCCTCCCCTCATAAGCGGCCATGGGAGCGCGCAGGATGCGGGTGGCGCCGGGGTTGGACGAACGGATCAGCCCCTGCGCATCCAGCACGATGACACCCGCCGTAAGGTTGTCCAGAATGGTCTGCAGGTTGGCGCGGGAGGCATCGACCTCGCCCATGCTCTGCTCCACCGCCTGGCGCGCGTCTGCCAGTTGCTGGGTCATGAGCGCGAACGAGCGCGTCAGCCCACCCAACTCATCTTTGCTTTGCAGCGCGGCCTTGGGACTCAGATTGCCCGCAGCCACCTCGCGCACCCCCTCTGCAAGCACCAACAAGGGCCGCGCCAGCTGGTTGCCCAGCAGCACCGCCAGCAGCACAGCGCCGAACACCGCCAGGAACAGACTCAGCGTGAGCGTGCCCACATACATGCGCCGCAGCCCGCCCCGGGCCAGCGCACGCTCCTGGTATTCACGATTGGCCTCCTGCACGGCGATGGCGTTGGCCACCAAGGCTGGCGGCAGGGGCAAGGTGGCCTGCAGATAGCGCGGCTCCATCAACAGGCCCACGCTGGGGCTGCTGACCAGGGCCAGCACCTTGACCCGCGCGTTCTGCGCGGCAGCCGGGTCGGAAATGTCGTCCAGCCCTTCGATCTGCGCCGTGGCGCGCTGCTGGCGCGCCGTGCGCAGCAAGGCAGCGCCGGGCCGCTCGGGGTTGAGGCTGAAGCGCGACTGCCCCGCGCTGGCCACCGCCTGACCGGACGCGTTCCAGAGCACCACGTCGGTCGCGCCGAGCTGGTCGCGAATACGCTCCAGCACCAGGCCTGCAGCGGCATCGGGCACCTGGGCCACCTGGGCGCTGGCATTGCGGGTCTTGGCGGCCATGTCCGTGGCCAACGAGTCCAGCGACACGCGGGCCAGGTTGACGCCCGCAGACAGAGCCCCCTCCACCTTCACGTCGAACCAGCTTTCGATGGAGCGCGTGACGAACTGGTAGGACACCACATAGATCAGCAGCCCCGGCATGAGCCCCACCAGCGCAAAAATGGCTGCGAGCTTGACCAGCAGGCGGCTGCCAAAGCGCCCCTTGCGCAGGCGCAAGCCCAGGCGCACCGCCACCCAGCCCAGCACCAGCAGCAGCAGCAGCGCTACAAACACGTTGACGCCGAAGAGCCAGGCGTAGTTGCGCTCGTACAGCACACGGTTGTTGGTGGCCAGCGTCAGCAAGAACAGCAGTACCAGACCGATGGCCGACATGATGGCAGCGCCCACGCCCACGGCCCAGCGCACTGCGCGGGACTGGCGGGCGGTGGCGTGGGTCGATGCCGAAACGCCGGTGGATGGGGGGGACGTGCTCACTTGACTGGCTCTGCGCCCAGGCGCTGGCTGCGGGACACCAGCAGGTTCCAGCCCGACCGGCCGACCGCGCCGATCTGGAAAGGACGGGGCAGCTGGGACATGTCGAGGCGGAAGCGGAAGTTCACCGTATGCACGGCATCGGACTCGATCACATCCCGTTCAGCGATCTTCCAGCGTGAAAAACGCTGAATCGACGACAAGGCATCGGCGTAATTGTCAAAATTCTGACCCAGCACCACGCCCAGCCCGCTGTTGGTGAAAGGCGTGGAGGAGATGTTGAGACGCCACCGGCGGGTGAGCGGTTGGTAGCTCAGGCGGAAGTACCGGGTGGTCTCGGCCACCTGCCGGTCGGACCAGTACCAGCGGTCGCGCAGCACCTGGGCGTCGGCCACGAAGAACATGGGAATGCCTTTTTGCAAGGCGTCTTCGGCCAGCTCGGGCAGTTCAAATTGCAGGTTGGCGCTCAGGTAAAGACCGTCGTCCCCGCGTTCGAGGCGCAGGTCACCCACCTCGGAGGAGGCCGCCTGTGCCGCTACGGCCTGCGGCACCCAGCAGAGCACCGTCCCCCAAAACAGCACAAACCATGCACACACCAGCCACCAGCGCATGCCCCAGGGCTCATTGCGCCGATTTTTGCAACAGTGCGTAAAAAAAGCCGTCGTGCTCACCGGTCAGATTGTCCGGGACAGCCCCGACCTTGTCCGCGTTGCCGGGAATTAAATGCCCCGGCGACGGCAGCATTTGCGCATCGGTGTTGTGTGCAAGAAACGTTTGCACCTGGGCATCACCCTCTGCCCGGAAGACGGAACAAGTGCAATACAGCAGGCGCCCGCCGGGACGCAACAGCGGCCACAGGGCCTTGAGCAGGGCCGCCTGCAGGGTTGCCAGCTGGGCAATGTCGGATTCACGGCGCAGCCAGCGCACGTCTGGATGGCGACGCACAATGCCGGACGCGGTGCACGGTGCGTCGAGCAGGATGGCGTCGAACGGGACGCCGCCGCACTGCGACTGCCACCAGTCCTGCGGGCGGGCAGCATCGGCCACCAGGACCTGGGCCGTCAGCCCCAGGCGCTGCAGGGTTTCACCAATGCGGACGCTGCGTGTGGCATCGATTTCCAGCGCCGTGACCTGCAAGGGAGACTGCGGACCCGCCATCTCCAGCAAGTGCGCCGTCTTGCCGCCGGGGGCGGCGCAGGCGTCGAGCACGCGCAAGGGCTGACTTAGATCCAGCCCTTGCAGCAGCAAAGGAGCCGCCTGCTGGGCGGCGGCGTCCTGCACGGACACCCAGCCCTCCGCAAAGTGTGGCAGCGACTGAACGGGCACCGCCTGACGCAGCGCGACGCCATGCTGGCCCACCACAATCGCTCCTAAACCAATAGCATCCAAGGCATGTAAATACTGCGCTACCGTGCATTTTTGTTCGTTGACCCGCAACACCATGGGTGCGTGGGCATTGTTGGCCTGCAGGATCTGCTCCCAGTGCTGGGGGTGGTCCTTGCGCAGGCGCTGCACCCACCACGCCGGATGGTTCCAGCGCGCCACGGGATCGTTGTCGGTGGCGGCCACCAGGGCGTCGCGCTCGCGCAGAAAACGGCGCAGGCAGCCGTTGATGAACGAGGCCTGCGCGCGGGTGGCCGGGTGGTGCTTGGCCGCCTCCACCGCCTGGTTCACCAGGGTGAAGGGTTCGTAGGGCGAGGCCTGCGGGTCCCAGCACAGCGCCAGCGCGCTGCACAGCAGCGCATCGGCGGCGGGTGCGGGGGCACGGGCGGCCAGCTGTCGGCGCAGGGCCTCGGCCCGCCCGGCCTGGCGCAATACCTGGAACAACAGGGCCTGCGCGCCAGGGCGCAGCGCGATCTCTATAGCCGCCAGCGCTGCCGTGCCGGACTGCCCACCGCGGATCGCCTGCAAGGCGCCAGCCACCGCTGTCAGCAACCGCCACAGAGGAACCGTCGTGGCACTCGACGGAGTCGCCCTATCGGATGAGACCGCAGCAGAACCCGCCTGCGGAGACTGCAGGCCGGAGCCTGCGCGCATGGGACGCGGCGCGTTGCCACCGGTGCGGCGGGGACGGTGCTGGGGAGGTGGAGTCATCGTGATCCTGAAAACGGGTTACAGCGCACGTGCCGCCTTGAACCCGAACACCCAGGCCAGCAGGCTGGCCGGAAACTGGGCAATGGCACTGTTGTACTGCACCACGGCCTCATTGAACACGCGAATCGCTTGCTCGTTCTGCACGGCGTGTTCGTCCCAGCGCACCTGCCACACGGACAGGACCACGGGCGCAGACCCTGGGGTTACCGTACCGGCATCAGCGGTCGGGACCAACGCTGTTGGCTGTGCAGGGTCGGCCAGCAACTTCTGCAAGGCGGTGGCCCAGGTCGCTCGCAGCACTTCACGGGCGGCCGTGAACGCGGCCACCGCATCGCCCTGCAACGGGCGGGCGCGCGCCACGGCCAGCGACGCACTCAATTGCGTCACGGCGCCCTGCAGCGCGGCCAGCTCTTGTGCCCCGGCATCGGCCAGCAAGCTGCCGCGCTGTACGGTCTGCGCCGCCCCGAACTCGCCGAGCAACGCCACCAGCCGCACCATGTGCGCGTCAAAACTGCCGAACGACTGAACGACGGCCGAGCGCAGGCGCATCAGACGGTTGTAGGCCCCCAGGGCCCAGAACAGAAAGACGGCAAAAGCAATCCAGAAGAGGGGCGACGACCACAGCATGCACAGTTGCCGGAGCGGATGCTGCTGCACCCGTCGCGGCCGGAAAAACAAAAAGTTGAAACAAACGACGGGCGGTGAAAAGACACGCGTCCATCAAAAACGCCCCCGGCCTGCCTGGGACAGGACGGGGGCGCTGTGGCGACCGCAGCAGGGCCTGAGGGAGGCCTTGCTGTTTTCTATCAGTCTGCCGCTGCGTCGGTGGCAGTGACGCTGCCACTGTCCACATCCGAGGCGTCCGACTGGGCTGCCATTTCGGCGGCTTCGGCTTCGGCGATGGCGCGGCGCTCGGCGTCGTCCATGGCGTCCTTGGCCTTGCGTGCCTGGTGGTAGGCCAGACCCGTGCCGGCAGGGATCAGGCGACCCACGATCACGTTTTCCTTCAGGCCACGCAACTCGTCGCGCTTGCCCATGATGGCAGCCTCGGTAAGCACACGGGTCGTTTCCTGGAAGGAAGCGGCCGAGATGAACGAGTCGGTAGACAGAGATGCCTTCGTGATACCCAGCAACAGGTTGCTGTAGGTCGCAGGGATCTTGCCCTCGGCCTGCAGTGCCTCGTTGGTGTTGAGGATCTCGGAGCGCTCGACCTGCTCGCCGGCAATGTAGTTCGACTCGCCGACGTTCTCGACCACGACGCGGCGCAGCATCTGGCGAACGATCACCTCGATGTGCTTGTCGTTGATCTTCACGCCCTGCAAGCGGTACACGTCCTGCACTTCATCGACGATGTAGCGCGAGAGTTCTTCGATACCCAGCAAACGCAGAATGTCTTGTGGGTCGGCCGGGCCGTCCACAATCGATTCGCCCTTGTTCACCACCTGGCCTTCGTGCACCAGGATGTTCTTTTCCTTGGGCACGAGCTCTTCGAACACGCGACCTTCAGGGTCAGTGATCTGCAGGCGAACCTTGCCCTTGGTTTCCTTGCCGAACGACACGGTACCGGTCATTTCGGCCAGGGTGCCCTTGTCCTTCGGTGTACGGGCTTCGAACAGCTCGGCCACGCGGGGCAGACCGCCGGTAATGTCGCGGGTCTTCTGGCCTTCGACCGGAATACGCGCCAGCACTTCGCCGGGGCCCACGTCCTGGCCATCGCGCACCTGGATCAGAGCACCGACCTGGAAGCCGATGGTCACCGAGTGGTCGGTACCAGGGATCTTCACTTCGTTGCCCTGGGCGTCGATCAGCTTCACCTGCGGACGCACCACCTTGGCGGCACCACGGCGCTTCGGATCGATCACCACCAGCGTGGACAGACCGGTCACTTCATCGACCTGCTTGGCCACCGTCAGGCCTTCTTCGACGTTCTCGAACTTGGTCTGGCCGGCGAACTCGGTGATGATGGGTCGCGTCAGCGGGTCCCAGTTGGCCAGGATCGTACCGGCCTTGATCTGCTGGTCGGCCTTCACCGTCAGCGTCGCACCGTAAGGCACCTTGTGGCGCTCACGCTCGCGGCCATGCTCGTCCTGGATGATGATTTCACCCGAACGTGCAATCACCACCAACTCGCCCTTGGTGTTGCTCACGTAGCGCATCGTGGCGTTGAAGCCGATCACGCCGTTGGACTTGGCTTCCACGCTCGACGCGATGGCTGCACGCGAAGCGGCACCACCGATGTGGAACGTACGCATGGTCAGCTGCGTGCCGGGCTCGCCGATGGACTGGGCAGCGATCACACCCACGGCTTCGCCGAGGTTGATCAGGCCACCGCGGCCCAGGTCGCGGCCGTAGCACTTGGCGCACAGGCCGTAGCGGGTTTCGCAGGTCAGGGCCGTGCGCACCTTCACTTCGTCCACGCCAGCGGCTTCCAGCTCTTCGATCAGGTCTTCGTCCAGCATCACACCAGCTTCGACCAGCACCGCACGGTTCTCGGGGTGCAGCACGTCCTCAGCCGCAGTGCGGCCCAGGATACGCTCGCGCAGCGATTCGATCACTTCACCGCCTTCGACGATGGCGCGCATCAGCGAACCATTGGCCGTGCCGCAATCTTCTTCGGTCACAACCAGGTCTTGCGTCACGTCCACCAGACGGCGGGTGAGGTAACCGGAGTTCGCCGTCTTCAGCGCCGTGTCGGCCAGACCCTTACGGGCACCGTGGGTGGAGATGAAGTACTCCAGCACGTTCAGACCTTCGCGGAAGTTCGCGGTAATGGGCGTCTCGATGATCGAGCCGTCTGGCTTGGCCATCAGACCCCGCATACCAGCCACCTGACGGATCTGGGCAGCAGAGCCGCGGGCACCGGAGTCGGCCATCATGTAGATGGAGTTGAAAGACTCCTGGTCCACTTCCTTGCCGTGGCGGTCGGTGACCTTCTGCTTGGACAGCTGGGCCATCATCACCTTGGACACTTCGTCGCCGGCCTTGCCCCAGATATCCACCACCTTGTTGTAGCGCTCGCCAGACGTCACCAGACCGGACACGTACTGCTGTTCGATCTCTTTGACTTCCTTCTCGGAGCGCTCAATGATGCCGGCCTTCTGCGGAGGCACCAGCATGTCGTCGATGGCAATGGAGATACCGGCGCGCGTAGCCAGGCGGAAACCGTTTTGCAGCAGCTTGTCTGCAAACACCACGGTTTCTTTCAGGCCGCACTTGCGGAAGCTCACGTTGATGAGCTTGGAGATTTCCTTCTTCTTCAGCGCCTTGTTCATGTTGCTGAACGGCAGGCCCTTGGGCAGGATCTCGGACAGCAGTGCGCGGCCTGCAGTGGTTTCCACCAGCGAGGTCGAGGGCACAAACTCGCCCGTGGCCTTGTCCTTGGTCCACTCGGTCATGCGCACCGTGATCTTGGCAGCCAGTTCGACCTGGCCAGCGTCCAGGGCACGCTGCACTTCGCCGGTGTCAGCGAACACCAGGCCTTCACCCTTGCCGTTGATACGGTCACGGGTGGCGTAGTACAGACCCAGCACCACGTCCTGCGAAGGCACGATGGAGGGTTCGCCCGAGGCGGGGAACAGCACGTTGTTGGAGGCCAGCATCAGCGTGCGGGCTTCCATTTGTGCTTCCACCGACAGCGGGACGTGCACAGCCATCTGGTCACCGTCGAAGTCGGCGTTGAAGGCCGCGCAGACGAGGGGGTGCAGCTGGATGGCCTTGCCTTCGATCAGGATGGGTTCAAAGGCCTGGATGCCCAAACGGTGCAGCGTAGGTGCACGGTTCAGCATCACGGGGTGTTCCTTGATGACCTCTTCCAGGATGTCCCACACCACGGGGGTGCCGGATTCGACTTCCTTCTTGGCGGCCTTGATCGTCGTCGCGATGCCCATGGCTTCGAGGCGCGAGAAGATGAAAGGCTTGAACAGCTCCAGCGCCATCAGCTTGGGCAGACCGCACTGGTGCAACTTGAGCGTTGGGCCCACGGTGATCACGGAACGACCCGAGTAGTCCACGCGCTTGCCCAGCAAGTTCTGGCGGAAACGGCCGGACTTGCCCTTGATCATGTCGGCCAGCGACTTCAGCGCGCGCTTGTTGGCGCCCGTCATGGCCTTGCCACGGCGGCCGTTGTCCAGCAGCGAGTCGACGGCTTCCTGCAGCATCCGCTTTTCGTTGCGGGCGATGATTTCAGGGGCCTTCAGCTCCAGCAGGCGGCGCAGACGCGAGTTGCGGTTGATGACCCGGCGATACAGGTCATTCAGGTCGGACGTAGCGAAGCGGCCGCCATCCAGTGGCACCAGCGGACGCAGGTCCGGTGGCAGCACGGGCAGCACTTCGAGCACCATCCACTCGGGCTTGATGCCCGACTTCTTGAAGGCTTCGAGCACCTTCAGACGCTTGGCGTTCTTCTTGACCTTGACTTCGGAGCCGGTCAGGTCACCGCGCAGGCGTTCGATCGACAGGTCGATGTCGATGGATTCCAGCAGGTCCTTGATGCCTTCGGCGCCCATCTTGGCGATGAACTCGTCGCCGTATTCCTTGCGCTTGGCGTCGTAGTCGTCCTCGGACATGATGCTGAACTTCTTCAGCGGGGTCATGCCGGGGTCGGTCACCACGTACGCTTCAAAGTACAGCACGCGTTCGATGTCGCGCAGCGTCATGTCGAGCACCAGGCCCAGACGCGAAGGCAGCGACTTCAGGAACCAGATGTGAGCGCAAGGCGCGGCCAGATCAATGTGGCCCATGCGCTCGCGACGCACCTTGGTCTGCGTGACTTCAACGCCGCACTTCTCGCAAATCACACCGCGGTGCTTGAGGCGCTTGTACTTGCCGCACAGGCATTCGTAGTCCTTGATAGGACCAAAAATCTTGGCGCAGAACAGACCGTCACGCTCGGGCTTGAATGTGCGGTAGTTGATGGTTTCGGGCTTCTTCACTTCGCCGAAAGACCACGAACGGATCTTTTCGGGCGAAGCCATGCCGATGCGGATGGCATCGAAATGCTCGTCCGGCGTGAATTGCTTGAACAGGTCGAGTAGCGATTTCATAGTGACTCTTTCCTTTTCTGCTTAGGAGCGTTCCAGCTCGATGTCCAGGCCCAGCGAACGGATTTCCTTGACCAGCACGTTGAACGATTCCGGCATGCCGGCTTCGATGGCGTGTTCGCCCTTGACGATGGACTCGTACACCTTGGTACGGCCCACGACGTCGTCGGACTTCACGGTCAGCATTTCCTGCAGCACATAGGCGGCGCCGTAAGCTTCCAGCGCCCACACTTCCATTTCCCCGAAACGCTGGCCACCGAACTGTGCCTTACCACCCAGCGGCTGCTGCGTGACGAGCGAGTAAGGACCGGTCGAGCGGGCGTGCATCTTGTCGTCCACCAAGTGGTGCAGCTTCAGGTAGTGCATGTAGCCGATGGTGGTCGGGCGCTCAAAGCGCTCGCCCGTGCGGCCATCAAACAGATAAGCCTGTGTACGGGTCGGTGTCAGGCCCTTGCGCTCAGCAATATCGTCCGGGTAGGCGATCTTGAGCATGTCCTTGATTTCTTCTTCCGAAGCACCATCAAACACGGGGGTAGCGTAAGGCACACCACTCGTCAGGTTTTCCGCCATGGCCATCAGGTCGTCGTCGCTCAGTTGCGACAGGTCTTCCTTGCGGCCGCGAGAGTTGTACACCTCTTCGAGGAAGGTGCGCAGCTCGGACGCCTTGGCCTGCTCCTGGAGCATGTTGCCGATGCGCTGACCAATGCCCTTGCCGGCCCAGCCCAGGTGGACTTCCAGCACCTGACCAATGTTCATCCGCGAGGGCACGCCCAGCGGGTTCAGAACGATGTCGGCAGGCGTGCCGTCGGCCATGTAGGGCATGTCTTCGACCGGAACGATCTTGGACACCACCCCCTTGTTACCGTGGCGGCCAGCCATTTTGTCGCCAGGCTGCAGACGGCGCTTGACGGCCAGGTACACCTTGACCATCTTGAGCACGCCAGCAGGCAGCTCGTCGCCTTGCGTGAGCTTCTTGCGCTTTTCTTCAAAGGCCAGGTCGAAGCTGTGGCGCGTTTGCTCCAGCGCGTTCTTGATGGATTCGAGCTGGGTGGCGACTTCGTCTTCCGCAGGGCGGATGTCGAACCAGTGGAACTTTTCGACGGAAGCCAGATAGGCCTTGTCGATCTTCGTGCCCTTGGCGAGCTTCTGTGGGCCGCCGTTGGCCACGCGGCCGGTCAGCAGCTTCTCGATACGATCAAAGGCGTCGGCCTCCACGATGCGCAGCTGGTCGTTCAGGTCCAGACGGAAGCGCTTGAGTTCATCGTCGATGATCTGCTGGGCGCGCTTGTCACGCTGGATGCCTTCGCGGGTGAACACCTGCACGTCGATCACGGTGCCGGACGACCCCTGGTCCACGCGCAGCGACGTGTCCTTCACGTCGGAAGCCTTCTCGCCGAAGATGGCGCGCAGCAGCTTCTCCTCAGGCGTGAGGGTGGTTTCGCCCTTGGGCGTGACCTTGCCGACCAGCGTGTCGCCGGGTTGCACTTCAGCGCCTACGTAGATGATGCCGGACTCGTCCAGACGGTTCAGTTGCTGTTCCGACAGGTTCGGAATGTCACGTGTGATTTCTTCTGCACCCAGCTTCGTGTCGCGAGCCATGACCACCAGCTCTTCGATGTGGATCGAGGTGTAGCGGTCTTCGGACACCACGCGTTCGGAGATCAGGATCGAGTCTTCGAAGTTGTAGCCGTTCCAGGGCATGAACGCGATCAGCATGTTCTGGCCGATGGCGATTTCGCCAAAGTCCGTCGATGCACCGTCGGCCACGACGTCACCCTTGACCAGCTTGTCACCCTTCTTGACGATAGGACGCTGGTGGATGTTGGTGTTCTGGTTGGAACGCTGGTACTTGATGAGGTTGTAGATGTCCACACCCACTTCACCGGCCACGGCTTCGTCGTCGTTCACGCGGACCACGATACGGGTGGCATCCACGTAATCCACGATACCACCACGTGTAGCGGTCACCACGGTGCCCGAGTCCACAGCGGCCACGCGCTCAATGCCCGTACCGACCAGGGGCTTTTCAGGACGCAGCACAGGCACGGCCTGGCGCGACATGTTGGCGCCCATCAACGCGCGGTTCGCGTCATCGTGCTCCAGGAATGGCACCAGCGAGGCTGCCACCGACACGATCTGCGCGGGCGACACGTCCATGTACTGCACGCGGTCTGCGCCGCACAGAATCGACTCACCCTTTTCACGGGCTGAGACCAGTTCGCCCGTCAGACGACCGTCCTTGTCGAGCTGCGCATTGGCCTGCGCAATCACGTATTTGCCTTCTTCGATCGCCGACAGATAGTCGATGTCGTTGGTCACCTTGCCATCCACCACACGACGGTACGGGGTCTCAATGAAACCGTACTCATTCAGGCGGGCGTACAGAGCCAGCGAGTTGATCAGACCGATGTTGGGACCTTCAGGCGTTTCGATTGGGCAGACGCGACCGTAGTGGGTCACGTGCACGTCACGCACTTCGAAGCCTGCACGTTCACGGGTCAGACCGCCTGGGCCGAGGGCAGATACACGGCGCTTGTGCGTGATTTCCGCCAGCGGGTTGGTCTGGTCCATGAACTGTGACAGCTGCGACGCGCCGAAGAATTCCTTCAGCGCTGCCGAGATCGGCTTGCTGTTGATCAGGTCATGGGGCATCAGAGGCTCTTGCTCGGCCTGGCCCAGACGCTCCTTCACAGCCTTTTCGATACGCGCCAGGCCTGTGCGGTACTGGTTTTCGGCCAGTTCGCCCACGCAGCGCACGCGGCGGTTGCCCAGGTGATCGATGTCATCGACTTCGCCGTTGCCGTTGCGCAGGTCCACCAGGATCTTGACCACGGCCAGGATGTCTTCGTTGGACAGCACCATAGGGCCGGTGGATTCGTCGCGGCCAATCTTGGCGTTGAACTTCATGCGACCCACGCGCGACAGGTCGTACGTGTCGGGGTTGTAGAACAAGCGCTGGAACAGGGCCTGCACGGCGTCTTCTGTGGGC
This sequence comes from Acidovorax sp. K2F, assembly GCF_025246485.1. Classification (NCBI taxonomy): domain Bacteria; kingdom Pseudomonadati; phylum Pseudomonadota; class Betaproteobacteria; order Burkholderiales; family Comamonadaceae; genus Acidovorax; species Acidovorax sp. K2F. The sequence continues at coordinate 5,047 of NZ_JAOBSQ010000005.1, read as the reverse complement.
GGCTCGCCGGGGCGCATCATGCGGTAGATGGCCACGCGGGCAGCGAACTCGTCCACCGTTTCATCGATGCGCAGGGTCTGCGAGATGTAGGCGCCTTGGTCCAGTTCGTTCGTGTAAATGACCTGCAGGTCTTGCACGCCGGCAGTACGCAGCTTCTTGAGCAGCGCTTCAGTCAGTTCTTCATTGGCCTTGGCGATGATTTCGCCCGTGTCGGCGTCCACAATGTTGCGAGCGACCACACGGCCAATCAGGAAGTCTTCTGGCACGCTGATGTGCGTGGTGCCAGACTGCTCCAGTTCGCGGGTGTGACGGGCCGTGACGCGCTTGTCCTTGGCCACAACCACCTTGCCCGACTTGTCGGTGATGTCGAAACGTGCCACTTCGCCACGCAGGCGCTCGGAGACAAACTCCATCTGCGCACCGCTGTCCATCAGACGGAAGTTGTCGTTGACGAAGAAGTTCGCCAGGATGGACTCGGGGTTCAGGCCGATGGCCTTGAGCAGAATCGTGACCGGCATCTTGCGGCGACGGTCCACGCGGAAGTACAGGATGTCCTTGGGGTCGAACTCGAAGTCGAGCCAGGAGCCGCGGTACGGGATGATCCGAGCCGAGAACAGCAGCTTGCCCGAGCTGTGGGTCTTGCCCTTGTCATGCTCGAAAAACACGCCTGGCGACCGGTGCAGCTGCGACACGATCACGCGCTCCGTGCCGTTGATGATGAACGAGCCCTTGTCGGTCATCAGGGGCACTTCACCCATGTAGACCTCTTGCTCCTTCACTTCCTTGACCACCTTGGACTGCGACGTCGAGGACTCGCGGTCATAGATGATCAGTTGCACCTTGGCGCGCACGGCCGAGGCGAACGTCAGACCACGCGTCTGGCACTCACGCACATCGAAGGCAGGCTTTGCCAGGTTGTACTCAATGAACTTCATCTCCACAAAACCGTTGTGGGAGACGATGGGGAAGGCAGCGTCGAATGCAGCCTGAAGGCCTTCGATGGTTCTTTTCTGGGGTGCTGTATCTGCCTGCAGGAAAGCGGTGTATGCATCCTTCTGCATCTGCAGCAGATAAGGAACTTCGAGCACGCTATCGCGGGTGCCGAAACTTTTGCGAATTCGCTTGCGTTCGGTGTAGGAATAGGCCATGAGATCTCCGGGCAAAGACATGAGTCCTGGGTCTTCGACGACTGACCCGCAAGGAGCGTGGTCCTTACGGGCTTGGCGGTTGGCCACTACCAACCATGGCGGACGGTGATGCGTTGCACATCACCCGAACCAAGGCGTCTTCTGCTGTCGGGGTTGTCAGAAGACACTCGAAAGCCTCGTTGCAGACGGGGCTTACGGGTGCTCTCTGAAAGCACCAAAGGCTGGAGGCCCTTTGAGGAGCACTCCAGCCCTTGAGCAAGACCGAATTACTTGAGTTCGGCCTTGGCGCCGGCTTCCACCAGCTTCTTGACGGCTGCTTCGGCGTCGGCCTTGGCAATGCCTTCCTTGACGTTCTTGGGAGCGCCGTCCACCAGGTCCTTGGCTTCCTTGAGGCCCAGGCCGGTGATTTCGCGCACTGCCTTGATGACGGACACCTTGTTGGCGCCGGCTTCGGTCAGCACCACGTTGAATTCCGTCTTTTCTTCAGCAGCAGCGGCGCCAGCGCCACCACCAGCGGCAGCAGGAGCAGCCATAGCTGCAGCGCTCACGCCAAACTTCTCTTCAATGGCCTTCACCAGGTCATTGAGTTCCAGAACCGTCATGCTGTCCAGCGCGGTCAAAAATGCGTCTTTATCGAATGCCATTTTGATTTCCTAACAATTGTGTTGGTTGACTGCCCAGCTATCAAGCTGCTGCAGGTTCGGCGGCCGGTGCGGCTGCGCCTTCGCCTTTTTTCGCCGCCAGTGCGCCCAGCACAACGGCTGTACGCGACATGGGGGACATAAGCAAGCCACAAATCTGAGCCAGCAGAACTTCCTTGGAAGGAATGTTGGCCAGTTGCTTCACGCCGTTGACGTCCAGGGCTTTACCGCCGAAAGCGCCACCGCGAATCACCAACTTGTCGTTGGTCTTCGCAAAGTCAGCCACCACTTTCGCGGCAGCCACGGCGTCTTCGGAGAAGCCATAGATCAGGGGACCGGTCATCTGGTCTGCCACCACGTCAAACTGGCTGCCTGCCACAGCACGGCGGGCCAGGGTGTTCTTCAGAACACTCAGGCTCACACCCTTGCTGCGAGCATCAACGCGCAGTTTGGTCATGTCGGCGACCGTGATGCCACGGTATTCCGCGATCACAAGCGTTTGAGCTTTAGCGGCGAGGCTGGTCACTTCACTGATGACCGCTTCTTTCTCACTGCGATTAAGACTCAAGGTCTACTCCTTAAATTGCGCACTCAGGCTTGCACCCTCCTGCGCGCTCTTGTTGCAGCGACCAACTGTTTCGGAACGAATTCCATCTGCAGCGGGATCGCCATCTGCGTTGGCCCCGCAAGGGGATTAAGTGCGGCGAGCCACACACCAACGGTCTTGGATGGCCTGCAGGCAGGTATTGCACCACCCACAGCCCACCACATCAGGCCCTTTGAAAAAGGCCCGAAGATTTCAATCGCAATTACGCTGCGATGGATTGCGTATCCACGCGGACGCCAACGCCCATCGTGGAGGACACAGCGACCTTGCGCAGGTACAGACCCTTGCTCGAAGCTGGCTTGGCCTTGTTCAGTGCATCGATCAGCGCAGCCAGGTTGCCTTGCAGCTTTTCGTTGTCGAACGAACGGCGGCCAATGGTGCTGTGCACGATACCGGCCTTGTCCACGCGGAACTGCACCTGACCAGCCTTGGCGTTCTTCACAGCCGTGGCAACGTCAGGAGTCACGGTGCCAACCTTGGGGTTAGGCATCAGACCACGAGGGCCCAGAATCTGGCCCAGCGTACCCACAACGCGCATAGCGTCGGGGGCAGCAATCACCACGTCGAAAGGCATGTCACCAGCCTTGACCATGGCAGCCAAGTCGTCCATGCCAACGATGTCAGCACCCGCAGCCTTGGCTTCTTCCGCCTTGGCGCCTTGTGCAAACACAGCGACACGGGTCGTCTTGCCAGTGCCATTGGGCAGCACCACGGCGCCACGCACCACTTGGTCCGACTTCTTGGCATCGATGCCCAATTGCACTGCCACGTCGATGGATTCATCGAACTTGGCCGTTGCAGCTTCTTTCACGAGCGCCACTGCGTCTGCAAAAGCGTACAGCTTGGTGCTGTCAACCTTGCCCTGCAGGGCCTTTTGCTTTTTCGTCAACTTGGCCATTTACAAACCCTCCACCGTCACGCCCATCGAGCGCGCAGAACCAGCCAGCGTACGGACAGCAGCGTCAACGTTAGCGGCGTTCATGTCCTTCATCTTGGTCTTGGCGATCTCTTCGAGCTGTTCGCGCGTGATCTTGCCAACCTTGGTCTTCAGGGCATTGGAAGAACCCTTTTCGAGCTTGATGGCCTTCTTGATCAGAGTCGTCGCAGGCGGCGTCTTGATGATGAAGGTAAAGCTCTTGTCTGCGAACGCCGTGATGACCACGGGCAGTGGCAGACCTGGCTCCACACCTTGGGTCTGCGCATTGAATGCCTTGCAGAACTCCATGATGTTGAGGCCACGTTGACCCAGTGCTGGGCCGATCGGTGGGGATGGATTGGCCTTACCAGCTGGAACTTGCAGCTTGATAAAACCGACGATTTTTTTCGCCATGCTTTACTCCTGACGGGTCATAACGCTTGTGTTGCACCATGCAACCACCAGCTCCCCGGGTTAACGACTCACTGTGACGACGTCCGCACCGAGCCGAAAAGTGCGGCGTCCAAAATCTTTGCCCTGACTGCCGAGGCAGTCAGGCTTGTCCTCGACAGATTTATGTCTTTTCGACCTGTCCGAACTCCAGCTCCACAGGGGTCGAGCGACCGAAAATCATCACAGAGACGCGCACGCGACTCTTTTCGTAATTGACTTCCTCGACAGAGCCATTGAAGTCCGTGAAAGGACCTTCCTTGACGCGCACCAACTCGCCCACCATGAACTCGATCTTGTGGCGTGGTTTGTCGGTGCCTTCCTGCATCTGGCTGACGATCTTTTGCACTTCGTCTTCCGAGATGGGGGCAGGCCTGTTCTTGGCGCCGCCCACGAAACCTGTGACCTTGTTGGTGTGCTTCACCAAGTGCCAGGTATCGTCATCCATCACCATCTCAACGAACACATAGCCAGGGAACAAGCGACGCTCCGTCGTCTTGCGTTGACCGTTCTTCATTTCCACGACTTCTTCGGTCGGCACCAAGATCCGACCAAATTTGTCTTGCATGCCAGAACGGCCGATGCGCTCCTGAATGTTGCGTTCGACCGCTTTTTCCATGCCTGAATAGGCATGGACAATGTACCAGCGCAGGTCTGGATTGGCCGAGGCAGAAGCGCCTGCAGGAGCTTGTGCTCCCGTGATTTCCGCAGCGGTCGTCATGACTTTCTCCAACCCAAAATCAAGTCGTACAAGACCCACTCCAGCGTCTTGTCCGTGAACCACAGAAAAAGCGCCATGATGACCACAAAGGCAAACACATAGGCCGTCATCTGCAAGGTTTCCTTGCGCGTAGGCCAGACCACCTTTTTCACTTCGCGCCATGCGTCTTTGGCAAACGCGACGAATTGCCGCCCCGATTCCGACACCAAAAACACCGCCGCAGCCGCAACCAGCCCGACGATCAATGCCGCCCACTGCACGACAGCGCCTTGCTTGCTCAACAAATAAAAGCCCGCAACGGAGGCAATGACCAACGCCACTACCGCTGCGAGCTTGGCCTTGTCTGCGCCTGTATTGACAGTTTCAACCTGTGAAGTGGCCATCTTTGAGTATTTCCTGCTTCCTAGTCACGGCATCACTTAAGACACCGAAGCCCGCCAGGGTCTGGCGGGCTTGTTGGGGGCCACATTCAAGTGGCAGGGGCAGTAGGAATCGAACCTACAACCTTCGGTTTTGGAGACCGACGCTCTGCCAATTGAGCTATACCCCTGTATACCTTGCTTG
>NZ_JAOBSQ010000049.1:0-107401 GCF_025246485.1 Acidovorax sp. K2F | reverse complement strand
CTAAGGATCACGATTTACAACAAGGACTGGTGCGGTGGCTTGCGGGGGGCGTTCAGCCTTCCGGTGCCACGGTGCCGGGCCGTCACAACCATTCGAACCTATGACGTTTCAATCTGCCTGGCGCCTGGGCCTGGTCAAGGTCTTTGCCTATGCGCTGCTGGCGCTGTTTCTGGTGCCTGCGGTGACCTACGTGTTCGCCCGCCATGTCCAGACCGACCAGGACACCCGTTTTGTGGCCGGTATCAGCCAGCGCATCGATGCCGAAAAGGGCCTGCCCGCCGACGAGAAGCAGGCGCGCAAGGACTACTACCGCAGCAACCCGCCGTCCACCATTTGCAGCAATGCAGACCCCGAGGCCCGCGAATACCGCGAGGCGCTCTGCGACACCTTCTCCGATGTCTGGCAGTTCCACATGGCGCGCAAGCTGTCGCTGTGGACGCTGGTGGCCAGCGCGGCGCTGCTGCTGGCGGTGCTGGGGCTGGGGGCGCTGGCGTTTGCCGACCGCACGCTGCAGTACGCGAGCTTTGTGGCGGGCTGGCGGCTGACGTCCTGGGCCAGTGCCACGGCGCTGGTGGTGCAAGGGACGATGGCGGTGTGGCTGTCCTTCTGGGTGACGGCGTTTTTCTTCCACAAGTACTCGCCCAAGCTGGTGCTGTTTGTGGGGTTTGCCGTGGCGGCGGGGGTGCTGGTGGCAGTGGCGGGCATCTTCAAGCGCGTGCAGTCCAGCAACCAGGTGGTGGGCGAGCTGGTGGCCGAGGCCGATGCGCCGCTGCTGTGGCAGCGCATTCGCCACCTGGCGCAACGCCTGAAGACGGAGCCGCCCCGGCACATCGTGGCTGGCATCGATGCCAACTTCTTTGTCACCGAGGCCCCGATCACCGTGGGCCAGCAAACCCTCACGGGCCGCACGCTGTTTGTGAGCCTGCCGCTGCTGCGCATCCTGGACCAGACCGAGGCCGACGCCGTGCTGGGCCATGAACTGGCCCACCTGCGCGGGGGCGACACGCGGCGCAGCGCACAGCTGGGGCCCAAGCTGGTGCAGTTTGACCACTACCGCCACGCCATCCGCACGGGCGGGCTGTCGGCCATGGCGTCGCCGCTGCTGGACCTGTACCGCACCATTTTCGAAATCGCCCTGGCCAGCGACAGCCGCGAGCGTGAGTTCAAGGCCGACCGCCTGGCGGCCAAGCTGGTGAGCCCGGCGGCGATTGCACAGTCGCTGGTCAAGATTGCCGCCTACGCCCAGTACCGTTACCGTATCGAGGACGAACTGTTTGGCCGCAACGAGCGGCACGACAACAGCACGCTGGGCATTGCCAGTTTTGTGGCCCAGGGGCTGGCGCCCTACGCGGCATCGCCCGACTTTGTGGATGCGATGAAGACGGCCAATGTGCCGCACCCCTTCGACTCACACCCCGCCATGCCCGAGCGCCTGCGCAACGTGGGCATGGCCCTGAAAGAGCGCGACTACGGCGCGATTGCCGTGCGTGCGCCCGCCACCACCTGGGTGCAGGAGATCCTGACCGCCGACGCCATCGAGCAGCGGCTGTGGAGCGCCTACGAGCAGCAGTTTGCGCAAGACCACGAGCGCAGCCTAGCCTACCGCTACGAGCCTGCGAACGACGAGGAGCGGGCCCTGGTGCTGCAGTACTTCCCGCCCGTGGTGTTTGCCCTCAAGGGCGACGCGACGGTGGAGGTGAGCATTGACGGTATCCGTACCTCGGCCGATGAGACCACGGTGTTCTGGGACGCCATCAAGGGGCTGGAATTCAAGGAAAGCAGCTTTGGCAACGCGCTGATCGTGACCCACCCCGAAAAGAACGCCCTGGGCCTGGGCGCCAAGACCAGCAAGATCAAGCTGCCCGGTCTCAAGAAGGACAAGGACCAGTTCAACGCCGTGGTCAGCCACTACTGGCAGCGCCACCAGATCATGCGTGCGCAGCAACAGGCAGCGGGATGATTGCTATATTTTGTATAGCTGCTGAGGCAATAGGATGTAGCGCTTCAGCGCGGTAGGGCCAAAAGAATCCCATGCAAGGCGGTGGGAGGACCGTTTGACGGGGCTGCGCACCCCATCCAGCGCAGCCAGCCCCGTGGACCGTGGGGCGGTGCGTGGGGGCGTGTGGTCAGGCCGGCTTACTTGCGCACAAACTCCGGCCGGTCGTTTTGCTGGGGCTTGAGCGGCGCATCCACCTTGCCTTCGGCGCGTTCCTTGCGCCATTGCTCCTTGCGTGCCGTCCACTCGCGCAGGCGGGCGTGGGCCACGGTGCTGTCTTTTTCCATTTGCTCGTCATTGGCCAGCTGGGCCGACAGCTCCAGGCGAATGCCGTTGGGATCGAAGAAATAGATGCTCTTGAAGATGTGGTGGTCCGTCACGCCCAGCACTTCCACTCCATGCGCCTCCAGGCGCTGCTTGGTGTTCTCCAGCTCCTGCACGGTGTTCACGCGGAACGCGATGTGGTTGACCCACAGGGGCGTGTTGGGCGAGGGCTCGGCCTTCACGTCGTCGCCCAGGTCGAAAAAGGCGATGAACGAGCCGTCCTGCAGGCGGAAGAAGAAGTGGGTGTAGGGGCAGTACTCGCCGGTGCTGGGCACATAGTCGCTCTGGATGATGTGGTACAGCGGCAAGCCCAGGATGTCTTCATAGAACTGGCGCGTTTCCTCGGCGTCGCGGGCCTTGTAGGCGTAGTGGTGCAACTGCTGGATGGCGGCGGGTGCGGGCAGGCTGGCCAGGTCGGTCGGGTTCAGAACGGCGTTCATGCAGAGTCTCCTCAAATCGGTGAGTGCAATTCTACTATTCGTAATTGATTTACGTTAAGTTAATTTTTATACCCAGAAGGCTGGCAGATGAGGACGGGCTGGCCCCAAAAAAAAGCCACCCGGCGCAAGGCGCACGGGTGGCTGGTCGCAAGCAGCCGGAGGCGGGGCGGAGCAAGTCAGCCCGCTGCACCCCAGGTCCGCTCGGCCTGGTTTACTGCTTCACGGCTTCGATCTGCACCACCAGGCGCACGTTCTTGGGGAAGCCCCATTCCACGCCGTAGTTCATGCCCCACTGGGTGCGGTCGATGGTGGCTTCAAAGTCGCCGCCGCACACTTCGCGCTTGAGCATGGGGCTGTCGTAGCAGTTGAACTGGTTGGCCTTGAGGGTCAAGGGGGCGGTCTTGCCCAGCAGTGTGAGCTGGCCTTCGACGCTGGCGACCTTGTCACCGTTGAAGACGAACTTGCTGGAGACAAATTTCATCGTAGGGTGCTTGGCCGCGTCGAACAGGTCAACGCTTTGCAGGTGCTTGTCAAATGCGGGCGTGCCCGTGTTCACCGAGGTCACATCGAACGTGATCTCGGCCTTGCCCGACTTGCCGGCCTTGTCGAGCTGGACGGTGCCTTCCTTCTTGTCGAAGCGGCCACGGTTCACGGCAGCGCCAAAGTGGCTGATCTCGAACGAGGCGAAGGTGTGCGTCGGGTCGATGGCGTAGTTGGCCGATTGGGCTTGGGCAGCACCGGCGAACAGGGTGGCAGCGGCGGCCAGGGCGAAGAGGGACTTGCGCATGGAAACTCCTGATAGATCAAAAAGGAAAGGACAAGGGAAAAGGGAAGGCACCAGCCACGGGGACCGTGCCCGGACGGCAGGCGGAGGCCGGTGGGGCCCGGGCAGAGGGGCGGCGCTCAGAGCTTGCCGACGCCGGTCAGCGCGAGCTTGAACTTGACCTGCACGTCGTCGGCCACCATGGAGGTGTCGGCCCACTCGTTTTCGCCGATCTTGAAGGCCAGCCGCTTGATGGGCAGCGCGCCTGTGGCGGTGGTGGTGGGGCCGCTTTGGGTCAGCGTCACGGGCACCACCACGTTCTGGCTGTTGCCCTTGATGGTGAGCGCGCCCGCCACTTCAAACTTGCCGCCGCCCAGCGCCTTGATGCTGGACGACACGAATTGGGCTTGCGGGAATTTGGGCACGTTGAACCACGCGGGCTTGGGCAGCTCTGCATCGGTCTCGCGCGAACCCAGCGTGGCGCTGCCAGTGTCCACCGTGAAGGCGATCTTGCTGGTGGCCAGTTTGGCCGGGTCAAACGCTACCTGGGCGCTGAACTTCTTGAACTGGCCTTCCAGTGGCACGCCCATCTGGCGGGCTGTGAACTGCACCTCGCTCTGCGCGGGCACCAGCTGCTGCTGGGCCAGGGCGGCTTGCGCGCCCGCAACGAGGGCAGCGCCGATCACGATGCGGGACAAGGTAGAAGACAGATGCATGCAGAAACTCCGTTCAATTCACAAAAGGTGGAAGCGGTGGTCGCAGGGGGCGAGCGACCTTTGAGGTGGGCAAGGTACCCACCAGGGGTTGTCATGGCGCCCCGCAGGTGGGGGCTGGTTATTTCCCGGGGAGCATGCGGTTCAGCAGGCCATCACGGTCGACCAGCTGGTGCTTGAGCGCTGCGGCGATGTGCAGCAGCGCCAGCGCGGCCAATGCAAACGCGGTGTACTGGTGCCAGGGCTTGATGGCCTCGGCCAGGTCCTTGCTCACCGGCACAAAGTCGGGCAGCTGCCACAGGCCCAGGAACACGATGGGGAACCCCGCCGCGGAGCTGTAGGCCCAGCCAATCAGGGGCACAGCGAAGAAAAGCACGTACAGCAGGTGGTGTGTGCCGTGGTGCGCGAGCTTCTGCCAGCCGGGCATGGTCTTCTCAACCGCCTTGGGCAGCGCCGGTGGGCGGTGCGTGGCGCGCCACAGCAGGCGCAGCGCCGACAGCACCAGGATGGTCACGCCGGCCCATTTGTGCCAGTTGTACAGCTTCAGCCGTTGGGGCGAAAAGGGCAGGTCAGCCATGTAGACACCGACGCCAAACAGAGCGATCAGCGCCAGGCCCAGCACCCAGTGCAACAGCATGGCGGTGCGCGTGTACCGGCGCGGGGTGTCGGGGGTCGTCGTGTAAGTGGCTGTCATCAGCGAATCTGGAGGTCGGTGCACAAAGGAGGTGAGTGAAGGCTGCAAGGGCCGCCGGACTTGGCGGCACAACGCGCTGGGCGATGGCGCAGTGTAGGAAGCGCTGGCCGTGATCTGCTTCAGGCAGATTGATGCCTTGATTCAAATTTATTGAATCGATATGCCTTGAGCGCTCAAAGTTCCCCAATGCTGTGCAATTTCTGCGGAGCGGCTGTTTGCTGGCATCCGCAGGGCACCGGCGTGGCGCCTGCCTGAACCTTGCTGGTGCGCCGGTGCCCCTGTGGAGACACCTTGGCGAATGGGGGAGGTGGCCGCATCAAGTGCAGCGATGGCGGGCGGTACGGGGGCGGGGCGCCAGAGCACCCCGAGATGCCCGGGTTATCGGGCCAGCGCGGCCTGTTTCCAGGCGCTGACGGCGGCGCTGTCGTCGCCGCGTTGTTCGGCCAGTTCGGCCACGTGGCGCCAGGCGCTGGCGCGCATTGGCGCGTCGTTGAGCTGCTGGGCTGCCTGGGTCAGCAGCTGCTGGGCTTTGCCCCACAGCTGGCGCTTGAGGCAGGCCATGCCCGCCAGGTATTGCAAGCGGGCGTCGCGTGGGTTGGCTTGCTGGGCGGACTCGATGCGGGCCAGCCAGGGCCCGTCGAGCGCATCCAGCCCCGCCTCCAGCGCACGCACCAGCTTGAGAGCGTGTTGCTCGGCCAAGGCATCGGGCAGCTCCACCATGCGTTCCCACACGGGCAGCAACCAGGCACGCACCTGCGTGGCATCGCCACCCAGTGCAGCCAGCCGCTGGGCGGCGTGGATGGCCAGCTCGGGCATGTTGCGCTCGCTGGTCTCCAGCGACAGCCAGATCTGCTGCAACTGAGCGACATCGTGCGCGCTGTTGATGAGTTCGGTGGCCAGGCCGCGCACGATGCTCTGTGCGGCATTGGGCGAGAACGCACGGTGCTTGCCCAGCAGGCGTGCGGTGTCCAGTGCTTCTTGCGTCTGGCGCGCCAGACGGGTGGCCTTGAGCTTGATGCGCAGCGCCAGGGTGCGCCGCGCGGCCCCCTGGGGCAGGGCTGCCAGGCGGTCGAGCGCCGCGTTGGCATCGCGGTCGTCCAGCGACCAGCGGGCGGCGCGCATCTGGGCGCCTTCGTGCATTTCCTGCTCGTTGATGGAGCCGCGCATGGGGGCTTCCTGCAGTGCGTCCTGCAGATGGCTTTCGCGGGTGGCGCGGTCTTGCAGGGCGTGTGACGCCTCGGCGGCGATCATGTGGGCCAGCGCGCGCAGCTGCTTGCCGTGGGGCACGGCCTCGCCGCTGGCCTCCAGCGCGTGTTCTTGCGACAGCGCGGCCACAGCGGCCTTGCGCGAGCGGATGAACCGGCCGCCCAGCATGTGGGTCAAGGCGTCGAGCAGTGCGCCGTGCATGGCACGCTCTTTTTGCTGCACGCGCCAGCGGCGTGCCTGGTGCGGCAGCGCCAGCAGCGCCGCCAGGGCCCTCAGCGCCGCATAGACGGTGACAAAACCGCCCACCAGCAGCAACACCACCATGTTGAGCGACAGGTCGATGCGGTAAGGCGGCCAGTACAGGGTGACGGTGCCCTGGTTGTTGCCCGCAAACAGCGCGGCCGCCACCGCCACGCCAAACAACGCCAAAAGCCAGAGTGCAGCACGCATATCGTCAACGTCCCGCAGCGGCGGTGGCCAGCGCCGACAGGGTTTCGTCCAGGCGCGGCAGCTCGGCCGCCTTCATGCTGGCCTGGGCCTGCTGCAGGGTGGAGGCCACGTTCTGGGTGCGGCGCGATGCGGGGTCGAAATACTTGTTGAGCGCTGCGGTGGCCGCGGTCAGGTCGGCACGGGCCGACTCGAACTGGCGTGCCAGGATGCCCAGGCGTGCATTGAGCAGCTTGAACTTGAGGTTCTCGCGCAAAAAGAAGGTCTGCTCAGGGGCCAGCAAGATGGCTTCGGGCTGGTCGATGCGGCTCACGCGCACCAGGCTGCGGGCCTCGTCACGCACCACCTCCCAGCTACGCTGCAGGGCCGCTTGCCACCAGGCCAGGCCCTCGGTGGGGGCGGGGGCACTGCCAGGGGCTGCGGGGCCGGCGGACAGGCGCTTGGTCGAGGCGGCCTGGGCCACTGCATTGAGCACGGGCAGGTCGTCCACCTGGCGCACCAGGTCGTCCAGGCGGGCCAGCAGGCCGGCGGTGTCGGTCACGGTGGCGCGAGTCAGGCGGTCCAGGTCGCGGCCGATGGCGCGCTGCACGGGGGCCAGGCGGGGCTGGGCAGAGCGCTCGATGCGTTGGTTGGCGCTTTTGAGCGCTGCCACCAGCGGCTCCAGGCTGCCGGTGAGCTGGGCCTGTTGCTGCGCCAGGCGGATGGCCGACTCAATGTCCACCACCAGGTTTTCATCGCGCGAACGCGACAGGCTTTGCATGAGTTCTTCGAGCTGGCTGCGCTGCAGGGCCACCTCGCTCACGCGGGCTTCCGCCACCGAGAGGCGAGCCGCCGTGTCGCGCACCAGATCTTCGGCCTGGCGGGCCATGGTGCGGGCCTCGATGGCCAGGGCGCCCGAGTCGGCGGACTGCCGGGCCAGTTGTTCCTGGATGGCGCTGAGCTTTTGCCACAGCAGGCCGCTGCTCACCAATGCGGCCACCGCCACGGTGCCCAACAGTAAGGTCATGGCGCCACTGCGGCCGGTGGCAGCGGCTGGCGCAGCGGCCGAGGGGGCCGGGCTCACTGCCGGCGCGCCCACAGCGGCGGCCACAGGGGCTGCAGGGGGCGTGGAGGGCAGATCGTCGGGGGGCGCAGAACTCATGCGGCCGATTCTATCGAGGCCACCACATCTTCCAGCGCCGGACGGCATTCCCGCACGGTGCCAAAGCCCGCTGCGCGGGCCGCTTCGGCGATGCGCGGGTGGGTGGTCAGCGTCTGTGCTGCGCCCCAGTATTGGCCGGGCAGGGCCTCGGCCAGGTGGGCCACCGCCTCGGAGCTGCTCAGCAGCCAGACGGAGCTATCGTGCGCCGCCTGTTGCGCCAGCGCCACCTCCTGGGCCGTGAAGCGGGGCGCGCCGCGTTGGTAGGCCACCACAAACTCCACCTGACCGCCCTGCGCCTCGATCTGCTGGGCCAGCCACTCGCGGCCATTGCCCTGGGGCGATTCGTGTGCGCCCTGGGGTGTGGCGGAGCGGCCGCGCACGATCAGCACGCGGTCGCCAGGCCGCACCTGGGGGGCCACCTGGCGCCACAGCGCTTCCGAGTCGAACTGCGGCGCGTCGGGCGCGGGCTCATCGATGGCGCTGCGCGGTACGCCCGCCTGCTCCAGCGCGCGGGTGGTACCTGGGCCAGGTGCCCATGCTCTTGTTTTTGTAGCTGCCAGGGTATGAATATCCAGCGCTACAGGGTGATTTGACTCAAAGAAGTGCGCCACGGCGTTGCCGCTGACAAACATCAGGGCGCGGTAGTTGCCGATGTTGGCGCGGGCCAAGTCCAGCGCCTGTTGCAGGGCAGCGTCCGTGCAGGGACCAATCGCAATCAGGGGCAGCGCCACAGCCTGTATGCCGTGTGCGCCCAGTTGCGCCACCCAATGCGCCGCTTCGCGGGCAGGGCGTGTGACGATGACCCGGGGCGCTGAGGTGCCCATCTCAGGCTCTTAGGCCGGGGTGACGCCGCGCGCACCCCCAGCACGCAGGCGCTGCGCAATCGCGTCGCCCAGTGCTTCCGCTTGCGCCAGTGTGGTGACCGGGGCAGAGGCCTGGGCGCGCACCAGCGGTGCTTTGTCCTCGGGGTCGCCCCAGGCGGCGTCCAGCTGCAGCACGCCCTGGGTGAAGGTGCCGTGCGCTGCCAGGGGCATCGAGCAGCTGCCCCCCATGGCGCGGCTCACGGCGCGCTCGGCGGCCACGGTCAGCCAGGTGGTCTGGTGGGCCAGCGGTGCCAGCGCTTCGATCAGGTCTTGCCGGTCGCTGCGCACCTCGATGCCCAGCGCGCCCTGGCCTGCAGCAGGCAGCATGGCGCTGGGCTCGAACGTGGTGCGGATGCGGGCTTCCAGCCCCAGGCGCTTGAGGCCTGCGGCGGCCAGCACGATGGCGTCGTACTGGCCTTCGTCCAGCTTGCGCAGGCGGGTGTCGAGGTTGCCGCGCAGGGGCTCGATCTTCAGGTCAGGCCGCAGAGCCTGCAGCAGCACCTGGCGGCGCAGGCTCGACGTGCCCACCACGGCACCCTGCGGCAGGGCGTCCAGGTTCTCGTAGCGGGGGGAGACAAAGGCATCGCGCGGGTCTTCGCGCTCCATCACGCAGGCCAGGGCAAAGCCCTCGGGCAGCTCCATGGGCACGTCCTTGAGCGAATGCACGGCAATGTGGGCGCGGCCTTCTTCCAGCGCCACTTCCAGCTCTTTCACAAACAGGCCCTTGCCGCCCACCTTGCTGAGGGACTTGTCCAGAATCTGGTCGCCCTTGGTGGTCATGCCCAGCAGTTGCACGCTGTGGCCACGGGCTTCGAGCAGCGCTTTGACATGCTCGGCCTGCCACAGCGCAAGGCGACTTTCGCGGGTGGCGATGACGATGGGGGGCGTTGGCGAGGGGCTCAAGTTCGTAACCTGTTTGTAATTATTCAGCGGCGCAGGATGCTAGCATGCGCCCGCACTGGGGCTGGTGCGGCCTGCGGCCATGCGGGCTCAACGCGCCAGGCCATCCCACCCATCCCGGAGACTCCTGCATGAAACGATCCGACAAGGACCAGCCCCTGATTGATGACATCCGCCTGCTGGGCCGTATTCTGGGCGATGTGATCCGGGAGCAGGAGGGGGTGGAGGCTTATGAGCTGGTCGAGCAGGTCCGCAAGCTCTCCGTGGCCTTCCGCCGCGACGCCGACCAGGAGGCCGACCGCGCGCTCAAGAAGCTGCTCAAGTCCCTGTCGGGCGACCAGACGGTGAGCGTGATCCGCGCCTTCACCTATTTCAGCCACCTGGCCAACCTGGCCGAAGACCGCCACCACATCCGCCGCCGCGCTGTGCACGAGCGCGCAGGCGACACGCAAGAGGGCAGCATCGAGGTCGCCCTCTCGCGCCTGCGCTGGGCAGGCATTGCGCCCAAGACGATTTCGCAGACGCTGGCGGGCAGCTACGTGGCCCCCGTGCTCACGGCCCACCCCACCGAGGTGCAGCGCAAGAGCATTCTGGACGCCGAGCGCGACATCGCCCAGTTGTTGGCCACACGCGACGACATCCAGGTGCGCGCCCAGCTCTACAACAGTGCCAAGGACGCGCTCACCCCGCGCGAGCTGGCTGCCAACGAAGCCCTGCTGCGGGCCCGCGTGGCACAGTTGTGGCAGACGCGCCTGCTGCGCTACAGCAAGCTCACGGTGGCTGACGAGATCGAAAACGCGCTTTCTTATTACGAAGCCACCTTTCTGCGTGAGATCCCCAAGATTTATGCGGACCTGGAAAACGAGCTGGGCCAGTACCCTGTGCACAGCTTCTTGCGCATGGGCCAGTGGATTGGTGGCGACCGTGACGGCAATCCCAACGTCACCGCGCAGACCTTGCAATATGCCCTGAGCCGCCAGGCCGAAGTGGCCCTGCGCCACTACCTGACCGAGGTGCACTACCTGGGCGGCGAGCTGTCGCTGTCGGCCCGCCTGGTGCAGGTGTCGGCCGAGATGGAGGCCCTGGCCCAGCGCTCGCCCGACACCAACGAACACCGCGTGGACGAGCCCTACCGCCGTGCGCTGACTGGTATCTATGCGCGCCTTGCCGCATCGCTCAAGGATCTGACCGGTGGCGAAGCTGCGCGCCATGCCGTGGCGCCACAAAACGCCTATGCCAGTGCCGAGGAGTTCCTGGCCGACCTGCAGGTGATCGAGGCCTCGCTGCAGTCCCACCATGGCCAGGCCTTGGCTGCCGAGCGACTGCACCCGCTGATCCGCGCCGTGCAAGTGTTTGGCTTCCACCTGGCCACGGTGGACCTGCGCCAAAGCTCCGACAAGCATGAGGAGGTGGTGGCCGAGCTGCTGGCCAAGGCCCGTATCGAGCCCAACTATGCCAACCTGCAAGAGGCCGCCAAGCGCGCACTGCTGATCAAGCTGCTGAACGACGCGCGCCCGCTGCGCGTGGTAGGCGCCGAGTATTCCGCGCACGCCCAGGGCGAGCTGGCCATCTTTGAAACCGCCCGTGTGATGCGCGAGCGCTTCGGGCATGAGGCGATTCGCCACTACATCATCAGCCACACCGAAACGGTGAGCGACCTGCTGGAGGTGCTGCTGCTGCAAAAGGAAGTGGGGCTGATGAACGGCACGCTGGATGCCGAGTCGAAGAACCTCCTTATCGTGGTGCCCCTGTTCGAAACCATCGAAGACCTGCGCAATGCCGCGCCCATCATGCGCGAGTTCTATGCGCTGCCCGGTGTGGCAGCTCTGGTGCAGCGCAGCGGCGGCGAGCAGGACATCATGCTGGGCTACAGCGACAGCAACAAGGATGGCGGCATTTTCACCAGCAACTGGGAGCTGTACCGCGCCGAGATCGCCCTCGTCGAACTCTTCGATGAACTCGCCACCACCCACGGCATCCAGCTGCGCATGTTCCATGGCCGGGGCGGCACTGTCGGCCGTGGCGGTGGCCCCAGCTACCAGGCCATTCTGGCGCAGCCGCCCGGCACCGTGCGCGGCCAGATCCGTCTGACGGAGCAGGGCGAAGTCATCGCCTCCAAATACGCTAACCCCGAAATCGGCCGACGCAACCTGGAAACTCTGGTCGCCGCCACGCTCGAAGCCACCTTGCTGCAGCCCACCAAGCCCGCCACCAAGGCGTTTTTGGATGCTGCTGCGCAGCTCTCGCTGGCCAGCATGGGCAGCTACCGTGCGCTGGTGTACGAGACCCCGGGCTTTACCGACTACTTCTTCAACTCCACGCCCATCCGCGAGATCGCCGAGCTCAACATCGGCTCGCGCCCTGCCAGCCGCAAGGCCAGCCAGAAGATCGAAGACCTGCGCGCCATCCCCTGGGGCTTCAGCTGGGGCCAGTGCCGCCTCACGCTGCCCGGCTGGTTCGGTTTTGGCTCGGCTGTGGAAGCCTTCATCAACACCGAAGGCAAGGACCCCAAGGCCCAGCTGGCGCTGCTGCAGAAGATGTACCGCCAGTGGCCATTCTTCCGCACCCTGCTGTCCAACATGGACATGGTGCTGGCCAAGAGTGATCTGGCCCTGGCGTCACGCTACAGCGAACTCGTGACCGACGCGCGCCTGCGCAAGAAGGTGTTCACCAGCATCGAGGCCGAGTGGCACCGCACGGCCGATGCACTCACCCGCATCACGGGCGACAAGCAGCGCCTGACGCACAACACGGCGCTGGCGCGGTCCATCAAGCACCGCTTCCCGTACATTGATCCGCTGCACCACTTGCAGGTCGAGCTGGTGCGCCGCTGGCGCGCAGGGCAGGGCGACGAGCGGGTGCAGACCGGGATACACATCTCCATCAACGGGATTGCAGCGGGGCTGCGCAATACGGGCTGATCTGCGGGCACAGCGGTCCGAACACGCACTTTCCAGCCTGCTGCTATCGCGGGCACCCACAACAAAAAGGGCTCCCAATGGGAGCCCCGTTTGTTTGGCCAGTGTGGAACTGTGTGTCTAAAACACCTCCCATGGCAGCAGCATCCGCACCGCGCGAAGTGCCACCACCATGGGAAGTCCCGCAACTGCGTCAATCGGTCATGCGATTACATGGCGCTGAATTCGCCCGAAGGGATCTGGCCGGTGCGCAGAGCTTCGGCAGCCTGGGCACGCACGGCAGCACGGTCAGCGGTGGATTTATAGGTCACCACACGCGAGCCAGCAGGCTCGATGCTGCGTGTTTGTGCCACGGTAGCGGCTTCGGCAGCCACTTCAGCGCGGGTGCGGTTCGTGTCGAACTTCAGGGCAAATTGCGAGCCATCGGCTTCGTCTGCATGGGCACCAAAAGCGGCGAAAGCGGCAACAGCGGCGATGGAGAGGAAACGGGCGGTCTTGTTCATGATGAAAATCCTTGAAAGTTAAAAAGCGTCTCAAAAAAGCCGGGTCAAAAACCATTTCTGAACCGGGTTCGGTGAGTCGCCTTGCGGGTTCGGCTCATCGATGGGTTGAACTGTACGCCGATGGTGTTCAGGGAAAAACCACCCAGTCGCAAACTAACTGTTCCAGTATTGGAAACAATGACCAACGACAGTTGGGTGGCGCAGTTGCGCCCTGGTGTTCGGTAATTCGGGGAGCTGCATCTCTGGTGCGATGCCAGAGTCCACGTGTGGAAAGGTGCCGAGATCCGGACCGCACGAGCCGCAGTGACGGCGTTAGTGGCAGACACTGCGTGCTCGGTGGCCAAGTCGCTCAGTCGCCCAGCAACTCGCCCACGGCCTTCAGGTCTTCCACCCGGTCGCACACGGCCTTCACGGCCATCATCACCGGGATGCCCAGCAGCAGACCCCACAGGCCCCACAGCCAGCCCCAGGCCAGCACGCTGATGAACACGGCCACGGGGCTCATGCTGCTGGTGCGGCTGGTGAGCCACGGCGTGAGCAGGTTGCCGATCAGCGTGTGGATGACCAGCGAGGCACCGCCAATGGCCATGGCCATGTCGAGCGTGCCAAACTGCAAGAAAGCCACCAGGGCCGAGGCCCCTGTGACCAGCGCCGAGCCGATGTACGGCGCGAGGTTGAGCACGGCGGCCACCACGCCCCATACGGCGGCGTTTTCCAGCCCCAATGCCCAATAGGCCGCGCCGGTGGCCAGGCCGACCAGCACGCTGGTGAACACCTGCAGCAGCAGGTAACGCTGTATCTGCTGGGTGATGTCTTGCAGCACATGGATGGTGACCTTGCGCCGCTCCAGGCTGGTGCCCGCAATGCGCAGCAGCTTGTCTCGGAACAGGTTGCCCGAGGCGAGGGCAAAGTAGGTCAGGAACACCACCACCATCAGCTGCCCCAGCGCCGACATCAGGCCCATGGTGCCGCTCCAGAGGTAGTCGCGGATGTTGAAGGGCGGGCGCTCCACGATCACCCGCTGCACGCCCCGGCGGGGCGCTGCGCTGGCGGCGCTGTTTTCGTTGGCGGCCTGCTCGATCTGGGTGGCCGCCTTCTGCACAGTGTCCAGCGGACTGCTGCCACCCGCGCGTGCCTTGAGGTTGTCGCGGACCTTCTTGGCGGCGACAGGAACCGAGTCCACCAGCTGGGCCGCCCCGTCACTCAGCGACCAGGCCGTGCTGGCCAGCCCGGCGACGATGGCCACCAGCAACAAGCCCGCCCCCAGCGCCCGCGGCACATGCCACCGGGCCATCATCTCCACCGCTGGCCGGAGTGCAATGGTCAGCAGCAGGCTCAGCATGATCGGGATGAACACCGCACTGGCCCAGTGCAGCAGCGCCACGCTGGCGAACAGTGCCAGCAGGGCGAGGGAGAGGTTGCGCACGTCCACAGGCATGTGGAGCATGAGGGGCGCGTGAGGCGCTGGTGCTGAAACCGGAGGCGCAGGGACTGTGGGTGCGTCTGCGTGCGCGTCGGCGATTGGAGTGTGGCTGGCATCTGCTGCGACCTGGCTGGTCACCGCTTGGTCGGGGCTGCCATCGTCAACGGCGGCTGTCGTTGGGCTGGTGGGTGCGGAAGGAGCAGCAGAGGGCGCGGTCATGCGCGGATTGTGCGGCAGGCCGGGTACGTGCTTTGTAGGTGGCCATCCCAACGCCGGCGGCGTTGGCAAAGTGCGACGGAAAACGGGCTTTGTTCCCGCGATGGTGCTTTGCTGAGGCCATTAGGATGATGCGATGCAATTGGACGGCATCACAACATGACAAGGGGCGTGTGCGCATGAATCCTCAACACTCCCTCCCTGGGCGCGTACTCACGACGGCAGCACTGGCGGTGTTGCTGGGCGGATGCTCGTCGCTGGATGTTCCGCGTGCCGACAACTATCCGGCCACCGACCAGAAAAAAGCACGCGCCGTGCACCACTGGGATGTGTTGGCCGACGACGTGGCGGGCCGCATCGCGGGCAAGATCAGTGCCTGGCCAGCCGGCGAGTACCCCATCTACCTGGCGCCGAGCCCTGGCGACACCAGTTTCAACAACGGCTTTCGCAAGCTGCTCATCACGCGCCTGCTGGATCGCGGGGTCGTTTTGTCCACACAACCCACGGCGGTCACCCTCACGTTTGAGACCCAGGTGGTCCAGCACAATGCTCGCGTGCAAACCTGGGGGCCCATGCCCTGGACGCGTCTGGCGCTGGGCGTCGGTGTGGCGCGAGACTGGTATCTGTTCCGCCAGGGCGTCGGGTCGATGCTGGCGGGCGTTGCCACCCTTGGCGCGGTGACGGACCTCACGCAATACGCCATCGACGGATCTGCCGCAGGCGGGCCGACGCGCACAGAGGTGCTCATCACGACGTCACTCGAAAGCGGTGACCGCTATCTGGCGAGTACCGCAGACGTGTACTACGTCGAGCCCGATGATTCGCCGCTGTACAAAACGCAGTTACCACCGCCTCCGCCACCACCGCCCCCCCCACCCACCCCCGTTAAAACCTGGCGGGTGGTGGCACCATGATGCGCCGTTTCCATCCCGGCAAGCTCAGGTCCGCGTGGTGCTTGGGCATGGTGGTGGTGTCGGCCCTGGCGGTGCAGGGCTGCTCGACCAACCCGGTCCACAGCTATTACTACGGCAACAGTGCGGGTGGCGTGTCGCGCACCGACCTGATCGAGGTGAACGACCGGGCAACGGATGCCTTGCTCCTCAACGCGCCGCTGGACGCGAGCCAGCCGCTGTTGGTGGCCACCCTGGTCAATGTGGACCGGCTCAACGAGTCGTCGCGGCTGGGGCGCATCTTTTCGGAGCAGATCGCGGGACGCATGGTGCAGCGCGGGCTGCGCGTGACGGAAGTGAAGCTGCGCGACAACCTGGTGCTGCACCGCGAACAGGGCGAGTTGCTGCTGTCGCGCGAGGTGCGGGAAGTCAGCCAGGCGCAGAACGCGCAGGCCGTGGTCGTGGGCACGTACGCGGTGTCGGCCTCGGTGGTGTACATCAGCCTCAAGCTGGTGAACCCGGTGGGCAACCATGTGATGGCGGCGCACAACTATGCGGTGCCCGTGGACGAGAACGTGCGCACCTTGCTTGCGGGGCGTTGATGGCTGGCTCGGCGTTCTCCCTCGCACCACATTCCATCGGCAGACAGCAGACAGCAAAAAGGCCCCGAATAGGGCCTTATTTGTTTGCTATCTAATCAATAGCTAGAGCGGCAATATGCACTAGCGCATCGGGCGCTTTTGGCTCAAAAAACAAGCCAAGGTGTCAATGCAACATCAGCGCGCCGGCGGTCTTGCTCTTGCCGGCACGGGCGGGCGGGTTGCACAGGCCGCAGGTGAAATGGCGGTTTTCGTACAGCTCGGTCACGAACTGGCCGCTGCACTGGCTGCACTTGGTGCGGGTCAACATGCCGGCGTCCACGAATTTCACCAGGCGCCAGGCGCGGGTGAAGGACAGCAGGGGTTCGATCTCGGCCGTGGCGACTTGTTCGTTGTACAGGCGGTAGGCCTTGGTCAGCAGCTCCACCGAATCCAGGTCCACGCCCTTGGACAGGTACTCGTAGATGTTCAAAAACAGCGAGCTGTGGATGTTCTCTTGCCAGGTCAGGAACCAGTCGGTGGAGAAGGGCAGCTGGCCTTTGGAGGGCGACTTGCCCGCGATCTCCTTGTACAGGCGGATCAGGCGTTCATACGACAGCGTGGTCTCGGACTCCAGCACCTGCATGCGGGCGCCCATCTGGATCAGCATGGCTGCGCGTTCGATCTGCTTGGATTCATTCAGAACGCTTTTGACAGGGGCTTTGGCGGCGGCGGTGGTGGTGGAGGACATGGCGGGCTTTCGGTGAGAACTGGACAACGCTGCGGGCTAGTGCTTCAGAGCACTTCCGACACGCGGCTGGCCATCAGGATGTTGGCGTGCAGGGTGTTGGTGGCGTCGTTGCCCACCTTCTTGGCCGAGTGGTTGGTCAGCAAGCTCCACACCAGGTTGTCGTCCACGCGGAAGCTGCAAAGTAGCGTGTTGCGGGAGGCCAGTTTCATCACTTGCGCAGCCGACAGCGAAGCGAGAATATCGGCAGACTCTTCGTTCATGCCCAGGCGGAAAACTGCTTCGGCCTTGTCCTGACGGATCAGGGTTTGGGCCAGCATCAGGTAGGTGAGGTTGGCTTCGCGGATTTCAGCGAGGATTTGTTCGTTGGTCATGGCGGCTTCCTTTTTTCCAGTACCGGGTCTTGCGTTGCCTGCTGACTGCAGGTTTTGCGTGATCCGTTGAAATGGATTGTGAAACCGCCCCAATCAGAAATTAAGTCGGGGTTTGGCTGTGCCGCGTGTCTGGTTTCGCGGTGGGCTGTGTAGGAATTTGCCCTACACGCAGATCAGGCGCCGGCTGGCTTTTCAGGGGGCAGTGTCTGCTGCACTGACAGACACCCACCCCGGAATTCTGCTCATGGTTCTGATAGCGCCTGCAAAACCATCTTTTTTGCGCTTTTGCAACCGGCGGCGTTCGTTAGAACGTGTTCACGGTCTTTTCAGGGCCGCGTGGGAGTGCAATCGGGATGAGTGAATGCTTCGGATGCGCCGCATGGGCTCATGCCCATGCAAGCGGCCGGGGCGTCCAATCGCCCGATTTCACTCCAACCCTTTGGGCAAGCGCCTTGCCGGACGGTCTGCGGCGTTGCGGCGCTTGCCAATAGCACGTGCTATTGGCTGCGCACCGCGCCTTGCATCCCATCCCGGCAAGGTGCTTGCGCGGCCTTGAAAAGACCGTGAACACGTTCTTAGACGCCGCAGTGGGCGTTGTTCATCCTTTTTCGACCGGGCGCGTGGGGTCTGAACACCACTCGCTCCAGCTGCCCGCGAACAGCGCGGTGTGCCCCAGGCCGGCAATCTCCATGGCCAGCAGATTGGGGACGGCGCTCACACCGCTGCCACACTGGTGCACCACGGTCGCCGGGTCACGGCCCGCCAGCAGTGCGTCGAACTCTGCGCGCAGCGTGGCTGCGGGTTTGAAGCGGCCGTCGGCACCGATGTTTTCGGCAAAGGGTCGGTTGAGCGCGCCCGGAATGTGGCCGGCCACCGGGTCCAGCGGCTCCACCTCGCCCCGGTAGCGGGCGCCGGCGCGGGCATCGATCACGGTCTGGTCTGCGGGGCGCTGCAGGCGGGCCAGGACATCGCTGGCCGTGGCCAGCTGGCGCAAGGGCTCGTTCAGTGCAAAGTGGGACTGGAAGTGCGAGGGCTCTTCGCCGCTGTTTACTGCGCCCCCTGCGGCCTGCCAGGCCTGCAGCCCGCCGTCGAGCACGGCCACTGCGTCATGGCCCGCCCACTTGAGCATCCACCACAGGCGACCGCAGTAGTTGGCGCCCTGGCGGTCATAGACCACGGCCTGCATGTTGTTGGCAAAACCCACGCTGGACAGCCACATGGCAAAACGTTCGCGGCTGGGCAGCGGGTGGCGGCCGCCCGATGCGGGCTGGTCGGCCTCCTGCGCCGTCACAGTGCCGGTGGCGCCGGGCGCGCCGTGCTTGGCGCTCAGGTCGTTGTCCAGGTTGGCATACACGGCGCCGGGGATATGGGCTTGCGCATATTGCTGCGCGCCGGCGGTCGGTTGCATGAGTTCGAAGCTGCAGTCAAACACCATCAGCGGCGCACCGCTGGCGATGAGGGCTTGCAGATCGGGGGCGGAGATGAGCGTGGTGTAAGTGGTCATCGGCAGATCAGGTGCAAAGCAACCGGTAGGACGGGGAGGCCTCCATTGTGGCCATCCCGATGGGCTGTGTCCTCGCCAGCGCGCATGGGTTGTTGTATCGGTCAGTGTTCTTCGGCCGGTGCGCCGGGTGCGGCCCGGGCCCGCAAGATGGTGGCCACAATGCCGCTGCCCACGATGAGGACCATGCCGATCCAGCCGATGGGCGGAATCTTGTCGCCAAACAGGGCCACGCTGTAAATGCCAGCAAACACGATGCCTGAATATTGCAGGTTGGCAACCACCAGCGTGCCGCGCTGGGTCTTGGCGCTGGCGTAGGCGCGCGTCATGCACAGCTGGCCGCCCGCCGCCAGCACGCCGATGGGCAGCAGCCACAGCGCTTGCCAGCCCGGCCAGTCCGACATGCCGGTGAACAGCATGGCAAAGCCGCCCGCCACCGCGGAGCCCACCGCAAAGTAGAAGACGGTGCGCGACTCAGGCTCGCCCAGGCGCGACAGCGCCACCACCTGCATGTAGGCAAATGCGGCTGACAAGCCGGACATGAGGCCAATCATCCCGGCGAACGCCTGGTTCTGGTCCAGGCTGGGGCGCAGCATCAGCACCACGCCCACGAACCCGGTGAGCACCGTCAGCACCAGCGGACCTTGCAGTGCAGGCCGGGGCGTGGCGGCGGAGGGCCGCCAGGCCAGCAGCGTGCCGCCGACCAGGAAGGCCGCGATCCACACGCTGCTCATGTAGTTGAGTGTCATGGCGGTGGCCAGCGGCAGGTGCGCAATGGCGTAGAACCAGGCGCCCAGCGACGCCACCCCCACGAGGCTGCGCCAGGCGTGCATGCCGGGGTACCGCGTGGACAGCGTCACTTTTTGCGAGCGTGACAGCAGCCAGAGAATCAACATGCCGATGAGGCCCCGGTAACACACCAACTCAGCGGAATTGAAGAAGTCCGAGGCGATCTTGACGCACACGCCCATGCTGGCAAACAGGAACGCGGCCAACACCATCCAGAGGGCTTGCATCGGGTTGTGATCTCTTGAAGCGCGCCGTGGGGCGCAAAAATGAAAATAGCTGCCAGCGCTTATTTTTAAGCACTGGCAGCTATTGTAATGAGAGCAGACCACGGCGGGCCTGCAGATTGGCAGGGTTTTGCCGCCGTATTCAGCGGTTTGGCGTGGTCGGGTCGATGGTGTCCGAGCCCATCGCCTCACGGTACCACTCGTGGAAGTGCTGCATGCCATCTTCCATGGGGCTTTGGTAGGGGCCCACCTCGTTGTCGCCGCGTGCCATCAGGGCCTTGCGGCCCGCGTCCATGCGCTCGCCGATTTCGTCGTCCTCGATGCAGGTCTCCATGTAGGCGGCCTTCTGCGCCTCGACGAACTCGCGCTCGAACGCAGCGATTTCTTCGGGGTAGTAGAACTCCACCATGTTCAGCGTCTTGGTCGGGCTGATGGGGTGCAGCGTGGACACGGTGAGCACATGCGGATACCACTCCACCATGATGTGCGGGTACAGCGTGAGCCAGATGGCGCCATGCTTGGGCGGCTTGCCCTCGCGGTAGGCGAGCAAGGCTTCGTGCCAGCGTTCGTACACGGGGCTGCCGGCCTTGCCCAGGCGGTTGGCTACACCCACGGTCTGCACCGAATAGTTCTTGCCGAACTCCCAGCGCAGATCGTCGCAGGTGACAAAACTGCCCAGGCCCGGGTGGAAGGGGCCCACGTGGTAGTCCTCCAGATAGACCTCGATGAAGGTCTTCCAGTTGTAGTTGCACTCGTGCAGCTCCACGTGGTCGAGCACGTAGCCGTCAAAGTCCAGGTCGGCGCGTGGTCCCATCTGGGCGAGGTCGGCAGCCACGTCGTAGCCATTGTCTTCAAACAGCAGGCCGTTCCACTCGCGCAGCTTGTAGTTGTTCAGGTTCAGGCACGGGTCGTGCGCGAAATGCGGTGCGCCCAGCAGCTCGCCCTTGGGGTTGTACGTCCAGCGGTGCAGTGGGCACACGATGTTGCCGCCCGCGCTGCCCTTTTGCTGGGTGTTCAGCGAGCCTTTGCCCTTGAGCATGACCGCCTGCCGGTGGCGGCAGACGTTGGAGACCAGCTCGATACCGCCCTGGGCGTTGCGCACCAGCGCGCGGCCCTCGCCCTCCTGGGGCAGTGCGTAGTAGTCGCCCGCGTTGGGCACAGCCAATTGATGCCCCACATAGCGGGGCCCGCGCTGGAAGATGGTCTCCAGCTCGCGCTGGAACAGCGCATCATCAAAGTAGCTCGAAACTGGTAGTTGGCTTGCGGCCTGCTGCAGTTGAAGACTTAAATCAGACATGGGTGACCTGACCTAAAGACTCCCCACAGAGAGAGTGCGGGAGGTGCGCCCGTGAAGGCGCATCTGGAAAAAGAAAACCGGCTAGGGTGGGTAGCCGGCTCGACGGGAATGGGATTATAGGCGGTGGGGTTATTCCCGCACCCCCGCTACGTGAATAGAAAACACCGGTTCCGGAAAAATAGAGACCTCCCACGGATCGGCCACTGTCTGACACGGGCGCCACAGCGCTGCGCCTAAAATCACCGGTTTTTCACCCGCGCACTGCCGCCCCCTCCATGCCCAAGGCCCCCGCAACCCCTGCTCCTCCCGCCGAACCTGCCAGCTACGAGGCGGCCCTGGAGGAGCTGGAGCAACTCGTGGCCCGCATTGAATCGGGCCAGTTGCCGCTGGACCAGATGCTGGCTGGCTACCAGCGCGGCGCCGCCTTGCTGGCTTTTTGCCGCCACCGGCTCGATGCCGTGCAGGACCAGATCAAGGTGCTGGACGACGGCCAGCTGCAACCATGGAACCAGGAATGAGCGCATTGCCGATGACTTCCTCGACGGTGTTGAACCCACCCCTGGATACGAATCTCTGGAGCCAGAATCACCTCGGCCGTGTGGAGCAGGCGCTGTCCTTGTGGGTGGGCGACGGCGCTCCGGCAGGGCTGGGCGACGCCATGCGTTATGCCGTCCTGGACGGCGGAAAGCGCCTGCGGCCCTTGCTGGTGTTGGCTGCCTACGAGGCGGCGCGCAGCGGCACCTCGGACTCCGTGGCACCCGAGGGCGCGGCGGTTCAGGCAGCTCTGAACGAAGCTGCCCTGCGGGCCGCGTGCGCGGTGGAGCTGATCCACGCGTATTCGCTGGTCCACGACGACATGCCCTGCATGGACAACGACGTGCTGCGCCGTGGAAAACCCACGGTGCATGTGCAGTTTGGCGAAGCCCAGGCCCTGCTGGCGGGTGACGCGCTGCAGGCCTTTGCGTTTGAACTGCTGACCCCCGACAACACCCTGATCCCCGCTGCCACGCAGGCGGCTCTGTGCCGGCTGCTGGCGCGGGCTGCGGGCTCGGCCGGCATGGCGGGCGGTCAGGCGATTGACCTGGCCAGCGTGGGCGTGGCGCTGACCGAAGCGCAACTGCGCCAGATGCACCGTCTCAAGACAGGCGCCTTGCTCCAGGGCAGCGTGCTCATGGGGGCCCTGTGTGGCCACGCGGCGCCCACCGCCTACCAGGCCCTGTCAGACTATGGCGCTGCCATGGGGCTGGCGTTCCAGGTGGTGGACGACATCCTGGATGTGGTGGCGGACTCGGCCACCCTGGGGAAAACGGCGGGCAAGGACGCGGCCGCAGACAAACCCACCTACGTATCGTTGCTCGGTCTGGAGCGTGCGCAGGCCTACTCGCAGGAGCTGCTGGCCGAGGCCCATGCGGCCCTGGGTCGCAGTGGCTTGCCCGACACCCGTGCCCTGGCAGCCCTGGCGGACATGGTCGTGAGCCGCTCCCACTGAGCCCGGCCCTGGTCCCTGGCGACTCTCTCAATGTCCAAATGCCTGCTGGTGCTTGAATCTCTTGCGCTCGTAGCTATCAAAAGAATAGTCAATGTCCACGACACCCTTCCCCTTGCTGCAGACCATCAATGACCCGGCAGACCTGCGCCGGCTCTCGCGCGCGGACCTCAAGGTGCTGGCGACCGAGTTGCGCGAGTTCGTGCTGCAGAGCGTGTCGCAGACCGGTGGCCACCTCAGCTCCAACCTGGGCACGGTGGAGCTGACCGTGGCTTTGCACCATGTCTTCAACACCCCGGAAGACCGCCTGGTGTGGGATGTGGGCCACCAGACCTACCCGCACAAGATTCTGACCGGCCGCCGCGACCGCATGCACACGCTGCGCCAGATGGGCGGTATCTCGGGCTTTCCGCAACGGGCGGAGAGCATCTACGACACGTTTGGCACAGCGCATTCCAGCACCAGCATCTCGGCAGCCTTGGGCATGGCGCTGGCTGCAAAGCGCAAGGGCGACAACCGCCATGCCGTGGCCATCATTGGAGATGGCGCGATGAGTGCCGGTATGGCGTTCGAGGCGCTCAACAACGCGGGTGTGGCCGACTGCAACCTGCTGGTGGTGCTGAACGACAACGACATGAGCATCAGCCCGCCCGTGGGCGCGCTCAACCGCTATCTCGCGCAACTGATGAGTGGGCAGTTCTACGCCGCCGCCAAGAACGTGGGCAAGACCGTTTTGCGCCCCGTGCCGCCCCTGCTCGAATTTGCCAAGCGCTTCGAGCAACAGGCCAAGGGCATGGTGGTGCCCGCCACGCTGTTCGAGAAATTCGGCTTCAACTACATCGGCCCCATCGACGGGCACGACCTCGATTCGCTGATCCCTACGCTGGAGAACATCAAGAGCCTCAAGGGCCCACAGTTCCTGCACGTGGTCACCAAGAAGGGCCAGGGCTACAAGCTGGCCGAGGCCGACCCCGTGGCCTACCATGGCCCCGGAAAGTTCGATCCCTCCGTGGGCCTGACCAAGCCCGCCACGCCGCCCAAGCAGACCTTCACCCAGGTGTTCGGCCAGTGGCTGTGTGACATGGCGGCGCAGGACCCCCGCCTGGTGGGCATCACGCCCGCCATGCGCGAGGGCTCGGGCATGGTCGAGTTCGAAAAGCGCTTTCCGGACCGCTACTACGACGTGGGCATTGCCGAACAGCACGCTGTCACGTTCGCTGCGGGCATGGCCTGCGAGGGCGTGAAGCCCGTGGTGGCCATCTACTCCACGTTTTTGCAGCGTGGCTACGACCAGTTGATCCATGACGTGGCCTTGCAGAACCTGCCCGTGGTGTTTGCACTGGACCGTGCGGGCCTGGTGGGCGCCGACGGTGCCACGCACGCAGGCGCTTATGACATCCCGTTCGTGCGCTGCATTCCGAACATGAGCATGGCCTGCCCCGCCGACGAGCGCGAATGCCGCCAGTTGCTCAGCAGTGCGTTTGAACAGGACCACCCCGTGGCCGTGCGTTACCCGCGTGGTAGCGGCGCGGGTGTGGCGCCGCTGGCCGCGCTCGATGGCCTGCCGTTCGGCAAGGGCGAGATCCGCCGCGAGCGCAAGGGTGATGCGGGCGGCAAGGCGCCCCGCATTGCCATCCTGGCGTTTGGCACCTTGCTGTATCCCGCGCTCGAAGTGGGCGAGGCGATCGATGCCACCGTGGTCAACATGCGCTGGGCCAAGCCCATCGATGAGGCCTTGCTGCGCGAGGTGGCCGAGCGGCACGATGCCCTCGTGACGGTCGAAGAGGGCGCCATCATGGGTGGGGCGGGCAGCGCAGTGACCGAGGCACTCAACGCCATGGGCCTTGTGCGCCCCGTGTTGCAGCTCGGGCTGGCCGATGTCTTCATTGAGCATGGTGACCCGGCCAAGTTGCTGGCGTTGCAGGGGCTGGATGCAGCCGGCATTCGCGCATCGATTGCAGCGCGGTTTTTGCCCGGCAGCGCGGGCTAAAAGGCGGAGGGCTGCGGTCAGCGCAGTGCGTTGGCTTTTGGTTGCTGGGAGGGTCTTTGCACCGCTGTCGCGCAGATGCTTGCAGAACCCTGAAGGTGTGTGTTGGCGCCGGAATTTCGCGGGAAAACCCGCAAAAGTCCTGGGGGGCATGTTCCTACAATGGTCCCGGCTGAAACATGTCCTTGGTCGGCCGTGCACAACGCGTGCGCACCAAGTTTTGCAATCAATATATCGGAGAGAACCTCATGGATCGTCGTTCAATCATCAAGCATGCTGGCATTGCCGGTGTGCTGGCTGCAGGCGCTGCGCCCGCCGTCCACGCCCAGGCTGCCATTCGCTGGCGTCTGGCCTCCAGCTTCCCCAAGTCGCTGGACACCATTTATGGCGGCGCTGATGTGTTCTCCAAGGCCGTCAAGGCCATGTCGGGCGGCAAGTTTGAAATCTCCGTGCACGCTGGTGGCGAGCTGATGCCCCCCTTTGGTGTGGTGGATGGCGTGCAACAAGGCACCGTGGAAATGGCACACACCGTGCCTTACTACTTCTACGGCAAGAACCCCGCCTTCGCGCTGGGCTCGGCAGTGCCTTTCGGCTTCAATGCCCGCCAGATGAACGCCTGGATGTTGCATGGCAACGGCCGCAAGCTCATGAACGAGTTCTACGGCGGCTTCAACATGATCAGCTTCGCAGGTGGCAACACCGGCACGCAGATGGGTGGCTGGTTCCGCAAGGAAATCAAGTCGCCTGCCGACTTCAAGGGCATGAAGATGCGCCTGGGTGGCGGCCTGATCGGTGAAGTGATGCAGAAGCTGGGTGCTGTGCCTCAGAGCATCCCTGGTGGCGAAATTTACCAAGCCCTCGAAAAGGGCACACTGGATGCCGCCGAATGGGTGGGTCCGTATGATGACCAGAAGCTGGGCTTCAACAAAGTTGCTCCGTTCTACTACTACCCCGGCTGGTGGGAAGGTGGTCCTGAAGTGGACTTCTTCGTCAACCAGAAGGCGTTCGACGGCCTGTCGGCTGAGAACAAGGCCATCATCGAAGCCGCAACCAACGTGGCCCACGTGGACATGCTGGCCAAGTACGACGCGCTGAACCCCACGGCCCTGAAGCAGCTCGTGGCAGCCAAGACCAAGGTGCTGCCTTTCTCGCAAGCTGTGATGGACGCTTCGTTCAAGGCTTCGATGGAAGTGTTCGCCGAGAACGACGCCAAGAGCCCCGAGTGGAAGAAGATTTACGCCGACATGCGTGCCTTCCAGCGCGACCAGATCCTCTGGTTCCGCTTTGCAGAAGCCCGCTACGACACCTTCATGTCCGCACAGAAGATCTGATAGCCCGGCTGCGGTGCAAGCCGCAGGGCATGTCGATCAGAAAACCCGCCTGGTTCGCCTGGCGGGTTTTTTTGCGTCTGGTGGGTGGTATGGGGTGGGGTGCTCGGTCCCGCCGTACTGCGGGGCAGATGATGCCGCCGGGATGCCCGGCGATGTTCGGTCGGCTGGCGCTCAAGGTGTCGCCCTTGTTGATGTGATCGGCAGGTCTGCGTGATCCCTCGGCGCAAACGTTTCTGATGGGATACCAGGGGTGGTTGAGGCCATCGCTTCCCGTGGTGTGCGAAGTCCGTTTAGCGCCACAGGCAGACGCTTGCCAGCGGGTTAAGTGGTGCGAAGAAGCCAACGTCTCAACGCGTGGCGGTCGTTTTGCTGTAGGTCCTTAGGTTTTGGGGACGGCGACGTCGAGCCGTTCGTTGACGGTCCTGTCTTTGAGCACGCCCTGCAAGCCATAGGTCCATGAAAAAAGCCCCGGCAGATGACATCTGCCGGGGCTCTGGTTGCTTCAGGGGCTGGTCAACAGCCCTGTGCGGTTCGGATCACTTCTTCTCGTTGGCCAGCGAATCCTGCAGGGCCTTGAGTGGGTCGTCTGCAGCGGGGGCCGCAGTATCGCCAGGGGCAGCTCCAGCGCCTTCCATGCCAGCCGTGGGGTCGGTTGCCTCGGGGGCTCCGGCCGCGTCGGGCATGGTGGCTTCCATTTCCATACGGACCTTGTCCAGGTCATACACCTCGGCCTTGTCCAGGCCGCTGGAGACGATGCCTGGGAAGGCGATGATCAGGCCCACCATCATCAACTGGATGATCAGGAATGGGATGGCACCCCAGTAGATCTGCGGCGTGGTCACCGGCGCAATCATCTTCTTGGTGACCTTGTCGAGGTACTCCTTCGCCGGGGCCACGCTGCGCAGGTAGAACAGCGCGAAGCCGAACGGTGGGTGCATGAACGAGGTCTGCATGTTCACGGCCAGCAGCACGCCGAACCAGATCAGGTCGATGCCCAGCTTGTTGGCCACCGGGGCCAGCAGGGGCACCACGATGAAGGACAGCTCGAAGAAGTCCAGGAAGAACGCCAGGAAGAACACCATGATGTTCACGACGATCAGGAAGCCCAGCTGGCCACCGGGCAGGCCGGTCAGCAGGTGTTCCACCCACAGCGGGCCGTCCACGCCCTGGAAGGTCAGGCCGAACATGGTCGCGCCCACCAGGATGAACACCACAAAACACGACAGCTTGGTGGTGGTAGTTACGGCCTGCTTGAGCAGCGAAAGGCTCAGGCGACCACGGATGATGGCCATGATGCCTGCGCCCAGCGCGCCCATGGCGCCGCCTTCGGTGGGGGTTGCAACACCCAGGAAGATGGTGCCCAGCACCAGGAAGATCAGCAGCAGCGGGGGAATCAGCACGAACGTCACGCGTTCCGCAGCCTTGGACAGCAGGCCCAGGCGGGTGATCTTGTTGACGCTGGCGACCACGAAGGCCAGGGCCACGCCAAAGCACATGGCCACCACGATGGTTTCGTCCAGCGCCACGCGTTCCACTGCCTCGCCTGACCACCAGGTGTGCAGGGCGGCCATGTTCTTGGCCACATACATCGAGGCGGCCACGCAGATGCCCGTCAGCACCAGCAGGGAGGTCACACCGCTCTTGCCGTTGTCGTCGCGCAGCGTACGGGCTTCGGGCGGGATCGCAGGCACCCATTGGGGCTTGAAGATTGCCAGCAGGATGACGTACAGCGCATAGAAGCCGGTGAGCATCAAGCCGGGCAGGAAGGCGCCCTTGTACATGTCGCCCACGCTGCGGCCCATCTGGTCGGCAATGATGATCAGCACCAGCGACGGCGGAATGATCTGTGCCAGGGTTCCGGACGCGGCAATCACGCCCGCAGCCAGTCGGCGGTCATAGCCGTAGCGCAGCATGATGGGCAGCGAGATCAGGCCCATCGAGATCACCGACGCAGCCACCACGCCAGTGGTGGCTGCCAGCAGCGCACCCACAAAGATCACGGCCAGTGCCAGGCCACCCCGGATGGGGCCAAACAGCTGACCAATGGTGTCCAGCAGGTCTTCCGCCATCCCGCTTCGCTCCAATATGAGCCCCATGAGCGTGAAGAACGGAATGGCCAGCAGGGTGTCGTTCTGCATGATGCCGAAGATGCGCAGCGGCACGGCCTGCAGCAGCGCTTCGGGAAGTACGTTCAATTCAATGCCGATAAAGGCGAAGAAAAGTCCACAGGCGCCCAGACTGAATGCGACCGGGAAGCCCACCAGCAAGAAGCAGATGAGCCCCGCGAACATGATGGGGGCGAGGTTATGGGTCAAAAATTCCATGGTGTGTGCTCCGCTTGGTAGGGCCGCTCAGTGAGCCTCGGCCTTGTTCTTGCCGTTGCCCTTGGCGGCTTCGGCCAGGTTGCGGATGGATTCAGCCAGTTCTTCCTCGGCCGTCTTTTCGACCTTCTTGACCGTCGGATCTTCGATCAGGCCTTGCAGGAAGCCCAGGCGCTTGATGAGTTCAGAAATTCCTTGCAGCCACAGCAGCGTGAAGCCCAGGGGCATCATCAGGTACACGGGCCAGCGGATCAGGCCACCTGCGTTGTTCGACATTTCGCCCGATGCCAGTGCGCGCGTGAAGAACGGAACCCCATACCAGAGCACGGCCAGGCACATGGGGGTGAGAAAGACGATGTAGCCGAATACGTCGATCCAGATCTGCGTGCGCTTGGAAAAGCGGCTCGAGATCACATCGACCTTCACATGCTCGCCTTGCAGCAGCGTGTAGCCAGCTGCCAGCAGGAACGACGCAGCGAACAGGTACCACTGCACTTCCAGGAAGGCATTGGAGCTGATGTTGAACGCCTTGCGCACCACGGCGTTCACGCCGCTGATGACCGTGGAGGCCAGGATCAGCCAGACCACGTACTTGCCGACCTGGGTGTTAATCCAGTCGATCCCTCTTGATAACTTCAATAGAGCCTGCATGGTGTCTCCAATAAAAAGGCTGTGTGTGCGAGATGCCCGGGCCCCGCGCGGGTAGGCGCTGAGGCAGGGCACACTTTGACGACGGCGCGATTCTACGGAGCACTGTAGGCGGAGTCTGACAGCAGCGTGACGGTGTTATCCCGCAGCAGCTGCTCATTCTTCAGCTATCAAAACTGCAGCAATTAGGGTTTCTTCCTAGGCGTGGAAGCACGCTTTTTCCGCGCAAATTGCCACCACGGCAGCACGGTGCTCATGGCCTGCACCTCGCCGCAGTGCCAGGCGGTGTAACCCGGCAGCGTGGTCATGTGTGCCAGCCATTCAGGTGTTTGCAAGAGGGTGCGCAGTGCCAGCGTGGCGGGCTGGTCCAGGCTGGCTTTCAGGCATGCCAGGTGGTAGCGCTCGTGCACCAGGGGGACAAACTCCAGCCCGCGCGCGCGGGCCGCCAGCTCGATGCCCATGCCCACATCGGCAGCCCCTGCAGCCACGGCCTGGGCGATGGCGGTGTGGGAGGGCTCGTTGAGCGCGTAGCCCACGATGCTCTCTGGGTCCATGCTGGCCTGGGCCAGCAGGTCGTCCAGCAGCACCCGCGTGCCCGAGCCCAGCGGCCGGTTGATGAAGCGGGCGCCGGTGCGGGCCACATCGGCCAGGCTGTGCAGACCCAGCGGATTGCCGGGGGCCACGATGAGCCCTTGGGTGCGCTGTGCGAAGCCAATGATCTTGTGCAGCCCGGGCTGTAGCAGTGGCTGGTAGGTGCGCGCGGTGAGCGACTGCGCGGCCGCGTCGGCCACGGTGTGAAAACCCGCCAGGGTGCACCGCCCCTCGTTCAGCGCACGGATGGCGTCCACGCTGCCAGTGAACCGGATGTCGAGGTGCAGCGCCCCCACATCGGTCTGCGTGGCAGCATGGGCGCGCAGCGCAGCCAGTGCGTCGTCGTGGCTGGCATAGAGGGTGAGCACATGGGCGTTGGGGTCGAAGGCCACGGCAAACGCGCGCTCCAGGTCGGCGTGTAGCGCGGCAATCTGGGGCGCCAGGCGGGCCTGGGCCTGGCGTTCGGCCCATAGCAGCTTGCTGCCAAACTCGCTGAGTTGCGCTGACTGGCCCTTGCCCCAGATGATCAATTCGCCGCCCAGCTGGTCTTCCCAGCGTTTGAGGGCGCCCCAGACATGGCGGTAGGACAGGTCCAGCGCGCGCGCAGCGCCCGAGATGGAGCCACGCTCGGCCACGGCCTGCAACAGCTCGGGCAATGGATTGCGGATGAGCGCAGTGCCCGCGTCGCGGCTGAGTGTGTAGTGAAGTTGGACCCTATGCACGGGAGTTCATATCGCTGGATATTGGATGGGTGCCTACGATAGCCCAAACCGATCCCCTGGCCCATGTCCACCCTCACCGAAAGCGCGAGCACAGCGCTTGAACTCACCCTCTCGTCCGACCCTGTCCTCTGGACCATCGTGGGCCGCTCCTTGTCTGTCAGCGCCACCGCCTGTCTGATGGCCTGCGGGGTGGGCCTGGTGCTGGGCGCCTGGCTAGGCGTGGCCCGCTTCACTGGCCGTGGCGCCGTACTGGCGGTGCTCAACACCTTGCTGGCCGTGCCTTCGGTGGTGGTGGGGCTGGTGGTGTACCTGGTGCTCTCGCGCAGCGGGCCGCTGGGGTCGCTGGGCTGGCTGTTCAGCTTCAAGGCCATGGTGCTGGCGCAGGCTATCTTGGTGCTGCCGGTGGTCACCGCGCTCACGCGCCAGACGGTGGAAGACGCCGAGCGCGCGCATGGCGAGCAGCTGCGCTCCATGGGCGCCGGCCCGCTGCTGCGCAGCCTGCTGCTGGCGTGGGACGAGCGGTATGCGCTGCTCACCGTGCTGCTGGCATCGTTTGGCCGCGCGATCTCCGAGGTCGGCGCCGTGATGATCGTGGGTGGCAACATCGACGGCTTCACGCGCGTGATGACCACCGCCATCGCGCTGGAGACCAGCAAGGGCGACCTGCCGCTGGCACTGGCGCTGGGCATGATCCTGCTGGCCGTGGTGCTGGCGCTCAATGTGCTGATTGCGTTGCTGAGGCGCTGGCGCGAGCGGGTGGATGGCTCGGCCTCCAGCACGCCGGTGGGAGTGGCTGCATGAGCGGGCCTTTGCCAACCCCCTGGGTGGACCTGCGGCAGGTGACTGTGCGCTACGGCCGCGTGCAGGCGCTGGACCAGGTCACGCTGCGCATCGCACCCGGCGAGCGCGTGGCGCTGGTGGGCGCCAACGGCAGTGGCAAGAGCACCTTGCTGCGCGTGCTGCATGGCCTGGCCGACACGCATGGGGGCGGCCTGCAATGCGATGCGTCGCTGCGCCAGGCCATGCTGTTCCAGCGCCCGCACATGCTGCGCACCAGTGCCCAGAACAACGTGGCCCTGGCCCTGTGGCTGCGCGGCACCCGCTGGCGCGATGCGCGCCCGCTGGCCCTGACGGCCTTGCAGCGGGTGGGCCTGCAGGGCATTGCAGCGCAGAACGCGCGCACCCTGTCGGGCGGCCAGCAGCAGCGTGTGGCGCTGGCCCGTGCATGGGCCCTGCGGCCCGATGTGCTGCTGCTCGATGAGCCCACCGCCAGCCTCGACCCCCATGCCAAGCGCGAGGTCGAGGCCCTGATGGCCGACTTTGCGGCCAGCCATGGCGCTGCTGGTCCTGCGCACCCCGTGACCATGGTGTTCAGCAGCCACAACCTGGGCCAGGTCAAGCGCCTGGCCAGCCGCGTGATCTACATGGAGCACGGCCGTCTGGTGGCGGACTTGCCGGTGCATGACTTTTTCAATGGCCCATTGCCGGAGGCCGCCCGATTGTTTGTCAAAGGAGAGCTGGTATGACGGATTTCAAGACTTTTCGCGCGGGAGCGCTAGTGTCCAAAGCGCTGGCAGCTATTGTTTTGGTAGCGCCGGGTTCAGCGTTTGCGCAGAGCATCACCATGGCATCCACCACCTCCACCGAGCAGTCGGGCCTGTTTGGCTACCTGCTGCCAGAGTTCAAGAAGGCCAGCGGCCTGGACATCAAAGTGGTGGCGCTGGGCACGGGGCAGGCGCTCGATATGGCACGCCGGGGCGACGCGGACGTGCTATTCGTGCACGACCAGGTGGCCGAAGAAAAGTTTGTGGCCGATGGTTGGGGCGTGAAGCGCTACCCCGTGATGTACAACGACTTCATCCTCATCGGCCCCAAGAACGACCCGGTGGGCACCAAAGGCAAGGACATCGTGCAAGCGCTGCAGAAGCTCTCTGCCGCCAATGGCAACTTCATCTCGCGCGGCGACAAGAGCGGCACCCACGCGGCCGAGCTGCGCTACTGGAAGCTGGCCGGTGCCGAGGCTGCAAATACCTCAAAAAGCAGCGGCTACAAGGAATGTGGCTGCGGCATGGGGCCAGCGCTCAACATCGCGGCGTCAAGCGGCGCCTATGTGCTGGCCGACCGTGGCACCTGGCTCAACTTCAAGAACCGCGCGGACCTGGCCGTTCTGGTCGAGGGCGACACCAAGCTCTTCAACCAATACGGCGTGATGGTCGTGAACCCCGCCAAGCACCCGCATGTGAAGACACAAGACGCGCAGAAGTTTGTGGACTGGGTGGTGTCTCCCGCCGGCCAGCAGGCCATTGCGGGCTACAAGATCGGTGGCGAGCAGCTGTTCTTCCCGAACGCAGCGCAGTGAGCGGTCTCCATGGCAAACCGTTCACCCGCGGCGGTAGCCGCTGCCGCCGCCGGGCTGGCCTGGGCCCTGGCCGGTTGTGTGGCCGCGCCCGCCCAGGCGCCCATGGCTGACGCTGCCCCCGTGCAGGTGTATGCCGCTGGCAGCCTGCGCGAAGCGTTCACCGAGATCGCGCGCGACCAAGAGGCCCGCACCGGCCAGAAGGTGGCGCTGACCTTTGGCGCCTCGGGCCTGCTGCGCGAGCGTATTGAGAAGGGCGAGCCCGCACAGGTCTTTGCCTCGGCCGACACCGACCACCCACAGCACCTGGCGGCCCGGGGCGGCTGGCAGGCGCCCGTGGTGTTCACGCGCAACGCGCTGTGTGCGCTGACCAGCGAACAGATCAGCGCCACCCCCGACACCTTGCTGGCCACCTTGCTGCGCAGTGACGTGC
Organism: Acidovorax sp. K2F; assembly: GCF_025246485.1. Lineage (NCBI taxonomy): Bacteria > Pseudomonadati > Pseudomonadota > Betaproteobacteria > Burkholderiales > Comamonadaceae > Acidovorax > Acidovorax sp. K2F. The sequence goes on along the minus strand of NZ_JAOBSQ010000049.1, from coordinate 74,578 downwards.
GCGTGGGCACCTCCACGCCCCAGGCCGACCCGTCGGGCGACTACGCGTGGGCGCTGTTCCGCCAGGCCGACAAGGTTCAGCCGGGTGCGTATGCCCAGCTGGACGCCAAGGCCCTGAAACTCACCGGCGGTGCGGATTCGCCCAAGCCGCCTGCGGGCCGGGGCACCTATGCCTGGGTGATGGACCAGCGCCAGGCCGATGTGTTTTTGACCTACTGCACCAACGCAGTGGCCGCCCAGGCCGAGGTGCCGCGCCTGCGCGTGGTGCAGCTGCCGACCGCACTGCAGGTGGGCGCCGCCTACGGCCTGACTGTGCGTTCAGATGCGCCCGCTGCGGCCCAGGCATTTGCCAGTGCGCTGCGCCAACCGCCTGCTCAGGCGGTATTGCAACGGTTGGGGTTTGGGCTGCCCTGAACGCGGGCGGCCGTCTGGCTGCGAGTGTGTGCACGCGCCGCGTCTGTCTGCCTGGTGGGGTAGCGCGGCGTGTGCTTTTTAAACCAGTTGTATGCAGCGTTCAGTCATCATCGCGGTGGTGGCTGCTGCGCCAGATGGCCCGCACCAGCCACAGGCCACACACCACCGCACCAAAGAAACCGAGGAAGCCAAACGCTGGCAGGCCGAACAGCGTGGGCCCGCCTTTCACGGTCATCACGATGGACGAGCCGATGATCAGCGCCGCAATCACCAGCGCCATTGCCAAACGGTTGGCTGACCGGTCGATCTGGTCGCCCACACGCTTGAGGTGCGCCAGATCGATGCCCACCTGCAGGTGCCCGCGCCGCGCGTTGCGCAGCAGCCGCCCGATGTCGTCCGGCAACTGCTCCACCGTGGCCAGCGCGCGCCGCAAGGTGCTCCAGGCCCGCCCGGCCAGCACCTTGGGCTCGTAGCGTGCGCGCACCACCTGCTTGAGCAGCGGCAGGGCTTCGGTCGCCATGTGGAAGTCCGGGTCGAGGTTGCGGCCCATGCCTTCGAGCGAGATGAAGGCCTTGATCAGCAGCGCCAGATCGGACGGCAGGCCCAGGTGGTGTTCACGCAGGATGGCCGTCACGTCGGCCAGCATCTGTCCCAGGCTCAGCTGCGCCAGGGGCACGCCGTGGTACTGGTCCACAAAGGCCTCGATCTCGGTTTCGAGCTGGCCCAGGTTCAGGCCCTGCGCGTCGCCCGTCCAGTCCAGCAGCACATCGGCCACGGCCTGGGGCTGGTGCTCCACCAGGCCCAGCAGCAGCTGCAGCAACTCGTCGCGCCGGCGCTGCGACAGGCGGCCTACCATGCCAAAGTCGATGAAGGCAATGCGGTTGCCCGGCAGGTAGAACACGTTGCCCGGGTGCGGGTCGGCGTGGAAAACGCCGTCCTTGACGATCATCTGAAGTACCGCCTGCGCGCCGCGCTGCGCCAGCACCGTGCGGTCAAAACCGGCCTCGGGCGTCAGCGCGGCCAGGGCGCCGCCGGGTGTGCCGTCGATGAAGTCCTGCACGTTGATGCGCTCGCGCGTGTAGGCCCAGTGCACGCGCGGGATCACGATGTGAGGCAGTGCGGCCATGTTGGTGGCAATGCGTTCGGCCTGGCGGCATTCGCCGGCCAGGTCCAGCTCGCGGCGCAACGAGCGCGCGAACTCGCGCACCAGTTGCTGGGGCCGGTAGGGCTTGAGCGCTGGCAGCTCTGCCTCGGCCAGCGCGGCCAGGCGCTGCAGCAGGCGCAGGTCGGCCTGGATGGTGTCGGCGATGCCGGGGCGGCGGATCTTGACGATGACTTCGCTGCCGTCCTGCAGGCGTGCGCGGTGCACTTGCGCAATCGATGCGGCGGCCAGCGGCGTGGTGTCAAACCAGGCAAAAACGGCTTCGGGTTCGGCGCCCAGGTCTTCGCGCAGTTGCGGGCGCAGCGCATCGATGGGCACAGCGGGCACCTGGCTGTGCAGTTTCTCGAATTCTGCAATCCACTCCGGGCCAAACAGGTCGGCCCGGCCCGCGAGGATCTGGCCAAACTTGACGAACGCGGGGCCCAGCTCTTCGAGCGCCAGGCGCACCTGCACGGGCGGCTCCACGCGGGCCAGGTCTGCTGCGTGGGTCCAGTTCAGTGCCTGGCCCGCGCGCTCCAGCCGGTCGGCCAGGCCCAGGCGGCGCACGGTGTCGCCAAACCCGTGGCGCACCATCACGCCCAGGATTTCCTTCAGGCGCCCCAGGTCGCGGGCAGTGTCCAGCGTCTCGATCAGCATGGGGCGATGATAGGTTCAGAAGTTCAGGGCGGGTTTGTTCACCATCAGGTAGAACACCACGGCCATGGCCACAAAGGCCGGGTAGCCCAGCGCCTCCCACCAGCGGGCGTAGCGCCAGTACAGCGGGGGCAGCACGCCATCGCCCAGGGGCGCCTGTGCCGCCTCTACCGCCATATCGCGCATGCGCAGCTGCAGCCACACCACGGGCAGCCAGCAGGCCCCGGCCACCAGGTACAGCGCAATGGATACCGCGAGCCACGGCGTGCTCCAGGGCAGGCCTGCCATCGCAGCCATGGCGAGCCCCGTGGCGGGCTGGAGGAACACCGTGGGCGTGGTGAACCACCAGTCCGCCCGCACCACCAGGCGCGTGACCACCGCCTGTGCCTGCACATTGCCGCTGCGGTTGGTAAAGAACATGTAGAACGCAGAGCCCAGCCCGGTGCCCACCAGCAGCACGCTGGAGATGATGTGCAGCCATTTGAGGGTGAGGTACAGGCTCATGGCTTTTGCAATGAAGTGGCCTCGTCTTGCAGCAGCACCCACAGGATGGCGGCAATCGGCAGGTTTTTGGTCAGAGGTCCGAAGGGGTGCAGCCACCATGCAGGGTGTATGGCCGTGGCCAGCAGTGTCATGGCCAGCATCACCATCAGGGCCGCTCCATACGCCTTGCGGCCGGGGCGGAGCGCCAGCCACAGCCCCAGCACCGCATCGGCAGCCGCCCCGGCCAGGATGATGGCGGTGGGCAGCCACGATGTGTTGCCCTCGGTCCACGCTGTGGGCAGGCCCGCCAGCAGCTCGCGGCTTTGGCCGTGCAGCTCCCACACGCTGACCACGGCGGTGGTCAGCCAGACGATCACGAGGCTGGCGCGCAGCAGTTGGGCTGACGCGCGGTTCATGGGCTGGCCTTCTGCGCGGCAGAGGGCGCAGGGCCCTGCGCCTGTTGCCAAGCTGCAATGTCGGCAGCACGGACCGCCAGGAACTGCGCCAGGCGCTGGAACCGCCGGCGCGTCTTGCGGACAAAGACCCAGTCCACCACAGGCTCCATGACCGCCCGGAAGGCTGCCGGGCCTACTTGAAAGGTATAGGTGTAGATCAGCAGGGACTGGTGGGGGCCTTGCTCCTGGTGGCGCATGGAGGCTGCCCACTGGGTGAAGGGAAACGACCGGCCGACCATGGCCGCAGCCGCGACCACAGGGCGGTCATAGCTGACGAACTGCGTGCGCATGGACAGCGCCCGCAACGCGCCGGCGCCCAGGTTCTCGGTGGTGGCGCCCACACTGGGGCAAGGCGCACCGCTTTCCACGCTGGTACGGCGCACCAGCGAATCCCACTGGCACCGCCACTCGTGGTAGTGGAAGGCATCAAAAACAATGTCGGCACGCGCTGGCATGGGGAAGGTCAATTTCCGGTGGGCCATGGGCTCATTCCTCCACCACATCGGTCACCATGCCCCACTTCGCAAACTCGGGCGCAAAGACCTCCAGGGGCAGCAGGCTGGTGCTGGTGTGCGCCCCGGCGGGCAGCGGCTGCCCGGCTGCGAGCTGGCGGGCCAGCAGGATGGCGGCCATGCAGGGAATCTCGGGGCCATGGTCGTTATCGGCCGCAATGTGCCATGCGCGGCGCCGGGGCTGGCCTTGCGCATCCGCGCCCGCCACACGCACCACCATGCCGCCCAGCGGCGTGCCCAGAAAGTCCAGCGCGCCGCCCGCGTGGTGCATCAGCCAGGCCAGCTTTTCGGGGTGGGGCAGCACGCCCCGACGGCGCAACGTTGCCAGGGTGGCGAAGGCTCTTTGCGCCAGGCCGACCTCCAGGGCCGCGCGAAAGGTGACACGGTCGCGGGCCTGGTAATGGGCGGGAAAGATCTCCAGGTCCGGGATGTCGCAGACCGCCCCGAGGCGAGAGCGCAGCCGCTGGAAATGGACGGGGCTGGGCCGCGCCCAGCCGCTGTGCGGCTGCCACCGGCCACCGTCCCACACGTCGATGGGAAGGCCGCAGTAGCTCAGCACGGCCGCCAGCGTGGCCTGGCCCCGGGGCGCCCGTTGCGCAGGGGCAATGCAGATGTCGATGCTGTGGATGTGTTGCCAGCCCGCGCACAGGTGGTCGATGACGGCCGAGGACAGCGCGGGCACCGTGCTGGCGCCCGCGATGGCCGTGCACCCGGCGGCAGTGAATGCAGCCTGCATCGCGGCCGGAAAGTCGCACACAAACCGGCGACCGTCGGCCAGGTCGATGTAGTGCGCCCCCGCCTCGGCCGCCGCCTGGGCCACGTTGTAGGCTTGCGCCTGAAAAGGGCCCGCCGTGTGGATCACCAGACCCACACCCCACTCGCGCAAGGTGGCGGCCAGGCCCGGCGCCTGGTGGTCCAGCGCCACGCCCTGTGCACCGTGGCCCAGCGTGGCGGCCAGGGCCTTCGCTTGCGAGGCGTCCCGGCCCGCCACCAGCAGGGCAATGTGGCGGCGGGTAGCCTCATCGCCCACCAGGGCGCGGCAGATGCGCGCCCCAAAGTTGCCGTAGCCGCCCAGGACCAGGGTTTTCAGTGCAGCCATGGGGGTCATGCCCCCGAGGCCCAGGGCGTGCTGGGTTGCGTGGGCACAAAAGAGGTATCGCTGTCCCGGCCACTGCCCGGCGTGTGCAGTAGTGCTTGCAATGAGGCACGCTGCGACTGCAGTTGCGTTCGATGCCAATTGGGTACGTCAGGCGCTGCAATGGGGCGGCTGAACAGGTAGCCCTGGATGTGGTGCAGCCCGGCGGCGGCGAGGGCCCGCAGCTCTTCGGGCGTCTCCACGCCTTCAACCACCACCGACAGGCCCAGGTCCCGCGCCAGGGAGCTGATGTGCCGCAGCAGCTTCTGGCGGCGGCGGTCGTGTGGCAGCTGGCGTACGAACAGGCGGTCGCATTTGATGCCCGCAATCGGCAGCTCGGCCAGCATGCCCAGCGATGAATACCCGGCGCCAAAGTCGTCCATCAAAACGGCCACACCCAGGGCGCTCAGCGCGCTGATGGCCGCCACCATCTGGGGGCCCAGCGCAATCACGGCATGCTCGGTCATTTCGAGCTTCAGGGTGCGCGGGGGCAGGCCGCGCTGGGCCAGCTGCAGACCCAGCCAAGGCGCGAAGCTGTCGTGCATCAGCGTGACCGGCGCCACATTGACGCTGATGGCCACTGCGTCCATTCCCTGCGCCCGCCAGTGGCACAGATGGTCGAGCGCGTTGCACACAATCATGCGGTCCACCTCCGCCGTCTTGCCCTGCAGCTCGCACACCAGCAACAAGGTTTCGGGGTTGATGCGGCCCAGGGTGGTGTCGGTCAGGCGCAGCAGCGCCTCCAGCTGTACCCCGCTGCGCTGGGTGTGGATGATGGGCTGGAAATGCAGGGCCAGGTTGTCGGGATGCAGCAGACGGTCCAGGTGGTCGGCAATCAGCGACTGCTGAATATCGCTGTGGGCGTTGTGGGCCAATGCCGACGTACGCATCATCGACAACCCCCGCCGCAGCAACTGCTGGCGTCCCGCGTCCGAGCGCAGGTTGCTCAGATGCTCCATGGCCACCGCCATCGCAAACACCAGCATCACAAAGAGCAGCGCGGCGCCATCGGACGCACCCTCGGGGTCGCCCAGGTGCATGGCAAAGGTGTTGACCAACAGCCAGTGCAGCACCAGGATCGCGCCGCCGCACAGCAGCTTGTCCGCCCAGTTCTGGGCCCGGTAGCGGGGGGTGAGCACGCTGAGCTTGGCGGCGCGGTGGCGGATGGCGCAGTAGCAAGAAATGCCGGTGGCGATGCCCAGCGACAGCACAGTGGCCGGCAGGTTGATCTGCCCGAAACTCTGCACGTGGCTGCTGGTGATGGTGAAGTGCCCTGCCAGCGTGCCCATCGCCAGCCACAAGCTGGCCAGCGCAATGCGGCGTTTGCTGGCGCCGGTGCTGAGGGTGGGGATGGTGAGCCGCGCACTCACCACCATGATGACCAGGCCGCTGAGTGCGGGCACCAGCTCCAGCACATGGTGCGACAGCTCGTTGTACAGGAACAGGCCCACCACATCCAGCGCCCACACGATGGAGCCAATGCACAGGGCTGCGTGCGATGCACTGATGCGGCGGCTGGACGGGTCCACGGAATACGCGGTGTGCTCCACCAACTGCTGGCACACGTGCACGACCAGTGCCGCAAAGACCCAGAACAGCAGGCTCTGCAGCAGTGGCGGAAACCCCACCACAAACACCTGCATGGCGCCCTGCCAGATTGAAACCAAATCGTCCACGTGCTCCCGCCCTTTTTTGTATGCGGGTCATCATACGACCGTGCGGCGGGGCCAACGCGTAACAGCCTGTGGCGGGTGTGCGCTTCCGGGTGGTTGGAGGTCACCTGGAGCGAGTGTGGGTTTTTGGTGATTTTTGGGATGCTATTTCAATAATTCAACAATCGTTGTATTATTGATCCATGCAAGAAACCGATGTTGTCCGAGCCCTCGCAGCCCTGGCCCAGGAGGTCCGCTTGCGGGTCTTTCGTGCGCTGGTGGTGGCGGGCCCTGCGGGGCTGACCCCCGGTGATCTGGCCGCCCAGCTGGAGGTGGCGCCCAACACCCTGTCCTTTCACCTCAAGGAGCTGTCGCATGCCGGGCTCATCAGCCAGGAGCGGCAGGGCCGCAACCTCATCTACCGCGCCGCGTTCGACACCATGAATGCGCTGCTGGCCTACCTCACCGAAAACTGCTGCGAAGGCCAGGCCTGTACCCCTGACGGCGCAGCTGCTTCCTGCCACTGCTGACCGTTCCTCACCGTTGCCCCAAGGAGAACCCCATGAAACGCTTCCACGCCCATGTGCATGTCGATGATCTGGCCCAGAGCATCGCCTTCTATTCCAAGCTGTTTGCTGCCGCCCCCGCGCGGGTGGAGGCGGACTATGCCAAGTGGATGCTGGAGGACCCGCGCGTCAACTTCGCCATCTCCACGCGCGGCGCCAAGCCAGGCCTGGACCACTTTGGCATGCAGACCGACGACGCTCAGGAGCTGGCCGAACTGAAGGCGCGCGCCGAGGCCGCCGACATGGCCTTGCTCGACGAGGGCAACACCACCTGCTGCTACGCCCGCAGCGAAAAGCACTGGGTGACCGACCCGCAGGGCATTGCGTGGGAGCACTTTCACACCCTGGGGGACATCCCGGTCTTCAACGAAGCCGCGCCGTCTTCTGCAGCCGGTGCCTGCTGCGCTCCTTCGGCGGCGGCCCCTGCACCAGCGGCGTCTCGGGCGGCGTGCTGCGGCCCTGCCACGACCGCAACCCTCAAAACCAGCTGCTGCTGAGAGCGCCGCATGACCGCTTTGAACGTTCTTTTTCTTTGCACCCACAACTCGGCCCGCAGCATCCTGGCCGAGGCATTGCTCAACGACATGGCACCGGGCCGGTTCCACGCGTACTCGGCGGGCAGCAGCCCGCGCGACAACCAGCAACCCAACCCGCTGGGCCTGGAGGTGCTGCGTGCCGCGGGCATCTCGACCGAAGGCCTGCGCAGCAAAAGCTGGGACGAGTTTGCCGCCCCGGGCGCGCCCATGATGGACCTCATCATCACCGTCTGCGACAACGCGGCCGGCGAAGTCTGCCCCATCTGGCCCGGCCACCCGGCCACTGCGCACTGGGGCTACGCCGACCCGTCCGCAGGGGACGGCACGGACGATGAAAAGCGCGAGGCTTTCCGCAAGACCTTGCATGCCATCCACCAGCGGCTGGAGCTGCTCATCAACCTGCCTGCCGACAAGCTCGAAAAGACTCTGCTGCAGCACACCGCGCGCGAGCTGTCGCGTGCCGCCGCCACGCCATGATGGTGCAGTGCAACCCGGCCGGAGCCGCCGTCCCGGCCCCCATGAGCGTGTTCGAGCGCTACCTCACCGTGTGGGTGCTGTTGTGCATCGTGGTGGGCATTGCGCTCGGGCAATTCTTGCCGTCGGTGTTCCAGGCCATCGGCCGCATGGAGATCGCGAAGGTCAACCTGCCCGTGGGCCTGTTGATCTGGGTGATGGTCATCCCCATGCTGGTGAAGGTGGACTTCGGTGCGCTGGGCGAGGTGCGCAAGCACGCCCGGGGCATCGGCGTGACGCTGGTGGTGAACTGGCTGGTCAAGCCGTTTTCGATGGCGTTGCTGGGCTGGCTGTTCATCCGCCACTGGTTTGCGCCCTACCTGCCTGCGGACCAGCTGGACAGCTACATCGCAGGCCTCATCCTGCTGGCGGCTGCGCCTTGCACGGCCATGGTGTTCGTGTGGAGCCGCCTCACGGGCGGCGACCCGCTGTTCACGCTGTCGCAGGTGGCGCTGAACGACAGCATCATGGTGGTGGCGTTTGCGCCGCTGGTGGCGTTCTTGCTGGGCATCTCGGCCATCACTGTGCCGTGGGACACCCTGCTGACCTCGGTGGTGCTCTACATCGTGATCCCGGTGGTGCTGGCCCAGTGGCTGCGCCGGTCGCTGCTGGCCAAGGGGCAGGCAGTGTTCGATGCCGTCATGGCGCGCATGGGGCCCTGGTCCATCGCCGCATTGCTGGCCACGCTGGTGCTGCTGTTTGCGTTCCAGGGCCAAGCCATCCTGCAGCAGCCACTGGTGATTGCGCTGCTGGCCGTGCCCATCCTGATCCAGGTGTTTTTCAACGCGGGGCTGGCGTACTGGCTCAACCGCGCGGTAGGGGAGAAGCACAGCGTGGCCTGCCCATCGGCACTGATCGGCGCCTCCAACTTTTTCGAGCTGGCGGTGGCGGCCGCCATCAGCCTGTTCGGCTTTCACTCCGGCGCCGCGCTGGCCACCGTGGTGGGCGTGCTGATCGAGGTGCCGGTGATGCTGCTGGTAGTGCGCCTCGTCAACCGCAGCAAGGGCTGGTACGAGCGGGCGTGAGCGGCGCGGTACACCGCGCCTGTGCGGTCAGTCCCTGGCCGTGAGCAGCGCCACCGCCTTGCGGGCCAGTGGCGCTGCCAGCATCACCGCCGGGAAGGCGAACAACCACCCTGTGAGCCATGCTCCTGTCCAGAGGCTCAAAAAGTCCTGCTGCGGTTGCAGTGCGCGAAAGGTGGAGATGCCCGACACCAGCAGCGACATCACACCCGACAAGATCAAGCTGAACAGCACCGGCCCATAGCGGGCGGGGATCATGCCGCCACCTCTTCGCCAGGCTGGCGTGCGCCCACACCGCTCAGGCGTTGCAGTGTCTCGGCGAAATGCTGGCCGAACATGCGGGCGGTCTTGGTGTCGCCGGGTACAAAGGCATCGGCGGCCGCCCCGTGGCCTGCCTGCGCCATCAGGCCCGACCAGGAGCCGAGGCGGTTGGCCGCCTCGTCGTACGGCACCCCGGCGTGTTGCTCGGGCAGGATGGGGTTGCCCACCCACACCATGCCGTGCTGCATGGCAAACACCCACATCGACATCAGCGTGGACTGCTTGTCGCCTGCTGGCAGTGACGACACGGTAAAGCCCGCCGCCAGCTTGTTCTTGAGCTGCTGCGTTTTCCACAGGCGGCCCGTGGCATCCATGAAGGTCTTGAACGGCCCGGACACCCCGCCGAGGTAGGTGGGCGAGCCCAGGATGACGCCGTCGTAGCGCAGCAGGCGGTCGGGCGCCTGCGCCAGGTCTTCGGCCCGGACCAGTTCAGCGAGGACGCCCGGCACGGCGCGCGCTCCGTCCAGCACGTGGTGGGCAATGTGTGCGGTGTGGCCGTGGGCGCTGTGATAAACGATGGCAATGTGTTGCATGGTGTGGGTTTCTTGGGAGTGATTTCGGGGGAGAAGGCGCGGGGCAGGTCAGCGTGAAATCAGTGCGATGACCAGCGCGGAGAGATACAGGCCCAGGCCAAACACGGTGTGGTTGGCCAAACTGCGCAGGCAGTTCTTGAGCGGCGTGGGCGTGCGCGATGCCGCAAAGCCAGAGCCCATGGCGGGCTGCATCACCAAAAGCGGCGCCGCCACGGTGCCCATGCCCACGGCCAGCGCGGGCCACAGGGTGGGGCTGTGGACCCAGGCAGCGCCCTGCAGGGACAGCAGCACCCCGGCAAAGGCCACGCCCACGGCGTAGTGCGTGAGCCAGCCCCAGGCCAGTTCGCCCCGGACCGGAGTTGCCTTGGCGATGGCGGCGTGGGCGATCTGCCCGCGCACCAGGTGGCCCACCCAGCGGCCGATGAAGGCGAAGTTGAGCGTGGGCACCCCCAGCCTTTTGAGCAGCAACAGCCAGGCATCCATGACGGCGGTGGCGCCGATGCCCAGGAGCATGGCGAGGGGAATGTCTTGCAGTGAGAGAGTCATCAAAACACCTCGGAAAGTTGACGGGAGAAGGTTTTGAACGGAATATAGAAGTTCAAGTCAACTTGAGGTCAAGAGGTTTTTTCATGGACATTGCCGAAGTCGCCAAGCGCTCCGGGCTGCGGGCGTCCACGCTGCGGTATTACGAAGAGAAGGGCTTGATCCAGTCGGTGGGGCAACCCGGCGAGCGCCGCCGGTTTGCGCCCGGCGTGATGGACCAGCTGGCGTTGATTGCGCTGGGGCAGTCGGCCGGGTTCTCGCTGGACGACATCCGGTCCATGTTCTTGCCCAGCGGCGAGCCGAACATCGACCGGCAGCTGTTATCAGCCAAGGCCGACGAGCTCGACACCATGGTCAAGCGCCTCAAGGCCATGAGCAACGGTCTGCGGCACGCGGCCGCTTGCCCGGCCGAGAGCCATGCGCAGTGCCCGTCCTTCCAGCGGCTGCTGAAAGCCGCCGCTGATGGCGCGCTGGAGCGTCAGCAGCGGCGCAGCGCGCAGCCGGTAGTGGGACTGCGACGGCCGCGTGCCTGAGCGGCCCGAGGCGCCTCGGTTGATGGGGTGATTGATTTGCTATCTATTTGATAGCTGCTCAGGCATATTGCACTAGCGCTATCGGCCAAAAATGCTTGAAATGCAGCCGCCGGACGCCTGTACGGCGGTGTGGGCCGCGGCGCGGGCCTGTCACCCGCCTTTGGGGGCGCCCAGCTTGCGGTACACCGTGGCGCGGCTGATGCCCAGCGCGCGCGCCGCCTCGGCCACATTGCCGCGCGCTTCCTGCACGGCGCGGCGGATCATGGCCACTTCGGCCTCGCGCAGCGGGGCGGGCGCGGATGCAATGCCTGGCACCGCCGCTGTGTGGGTGTCGCCCACGGTGCGGGCGTGCGCAGGCAACTGCGCCAGCGCGTGCAGCCGCAGGCCCGACCACAGCGGCAAATCCAGCGGCTCCCTACGCTTTTGGCGGGCCGCGTCGAACAGCATGGTCCAGGGCATGGCCAGCAGGTCGCTGCAGTGGGTGCGGGCACCGGGCAGGCCGGGCGCGCGCAGGGGTTGGGGCACCAGCTGGCGGGCCATGCTGTTGGCTCCCACCACGCAGCCGTCGGCGTCCAGCGTCAGCAGGCCGTCGCCTTCGCCGCCCAGCGGGCAGCCCGGCCAGTTCACGCGCAGCAGCAGGGCGTGGGGCAGTTGCAGCAGCAGTGCGTCTTCCATGGCGCGGGCCGACCGGGCCACCAGGTGGCGCAGCTCGGGCCGTTCGGGCACATCCACACCCGTCAGGTCCAGCATGCCCATGCAGCGGCCCTGGGGGTCGAACAGCGGCGCCCCGGCGCAGCTGTAGCTGGCGTTGTCGTCAAAAAAATGCTCGCCCCGGTGCAACCACACAGGCTGCAGCTCTTCCAGTGCGGCGCCGATGGCGGTGGTGCCCACGGCTGCTTCCGATAAATCAATGCCCACGCGCCCAATGGCGCTGGCGCGCGGGTCGCTCCGGTCGCAATGGCCTTGCACATCGACCACGATGCCGCGTGCGTCGGTGAGCATGGCGAAGTAGCGCATGCCCGCAATGGCCCGGGTCAGCTGCTCCAGCACCGGCCGGGCAGCGCGCAGCAGGTGGTGGTTCTGCTCCTGGCTGTGGCGCAGCGCCGTGGCGCTGACGGCGTCAAACGCCACGCGCCGCGTGGGCTCGAGGCCCCGCGCCAGGCAGCGTTGCCAGGACCGCGCAATCCACGGCTCCACCTCGGCGCGCACGGGCGCTGCACCGTCGGACAGCAGGCTCTGGCGCGCCTGCGCAATCAGCGCGTGGCGGTCAGCAGCGGGGTGGGGCGCGGAGATCAGCATGGTGAACAGGCTCCTGGAGGTCCGCATGATGCGGTAGTCCACTGAATCCGGGAAATCGGGGGTGCGTGAGGGTCTGGCAAGGCCGCAATCTAGGCGCCGGGCGCAGCCGTGTTGTACACCCGGCGAGCACGGCAACAACGAGTGCGGCCTTGCCAGACCCTCACCCTGCGGGCCAGGGCTGCGGCGGGTACCCGGCGGCGTTGCCTGGCGCTGCCAAGGCAGCCAGCCTTGGCAGCGCCAGGCGCCTTGCCGTGCATCCCGCCGCAGCCCTGGCGCACCCCCGATTTCCCGGATTCAGTGGACTAGTGTGCATTGCAGCATGTTTCATTTTGAGAATATCCAGCCAGGGGCCCCGGAAATCTAGGGTTGTCCCTAGGGATGGGGCGTGGGGCGCGGCAGAAGATGCGCGAGCGATGAGCGTGATCCCGATCCCCTCCGCGAGATCGTGAGCGCGCTCCTATCCAGCCAAAACCACTCCAGGAGACAGCCAGATGCAAGTCCAGTTCACGGTCAACGGGCGCGCTGCCAGTGTTGACGTCCCCCCCAATACCCTGCTTGTCCATGCGCTGCGAGAGCACCTGCTGCTCACTGGCACCCACGTGGGTTGCGACACCAGCCAGTGCGGGGCGTGTACGGTGCATGTGAACGGCCGGGCCGTCAAATCCTGCGCGATGCTGGCGGTGCAGGCCCAGGGGGCCGAGGTGACCACCATTGAAGGCATGGCCACCCCTGACGGCACCATGCACCCCATGCAGGCTGCGTTCAAGGAGTGCCATGGCCTGCAGTGCGGCTTCTGCACGCCGGGCATGGTGATGAGTGCGGTGGACCTGTGCAAGAACCATCCGAACGCCAGCGAAGGCGAGATCCGCGAGCTGCTCGAAGGCAACATCTGCCGCTGCACCGGCTACCAGAACATCGTGCGCGCAGTGCAGGTCGGCCAGAAGGCCATGGCCGGCGCCTGAGCGCGCCCGCCGTCCCCACGCCAGAACAATCCAAGGAGACAAGACCATGGGTGCATCCGACTTTTCCAAGCTGCCGCACATCGGCGAATCGCTCAAGCGCAAGGAAGACTACCGCTTCCTGACCGGCGCAGGCCAATACACCGACGACGTGGTGCTGGCCGCGCAGAGCCATGCGGTGTTCGTGCGCTCACCGCACGCCCACGCCAAGATCAACAGCATCAACATTGACGCTGCCAAGGCCGCGCCCGGCGTGCTGGGCGTGTTCACCGGTGCCGACGTGGCCGCCGACAACATCAACGGCCTGCCCTGCGGCTGGCTTATCACCAGCACTGACGGACAGCCCATGAAGGAGCCGCCACACCCCATCCTGGCGCAGGGCAAGGTGCGCTATGTGGGCGACCACGTGGCCATGGTGGTGGCGCTGACCCAGCAGCAGGCACGCGATGCGGCCGAGCTGGTGGAGGTGGACTACGACGTGCTGCCAGCCGTGGTGAATGTGGCCGACGCCGCGTCGGGCGCCGTGACCGGTGCGGCGCTGCACGACATCGCGCCTGACAACCACTGCTTCAAGTGGGCCATCGGCGACAAGGGCGCCGTGGACGCCGCATTTGCCAACGCTGCGCATGTCACCAAGCTCGACCTGATCAACAACCGCCTGATCCCCAACGCCATGGAGCCCCGTGCGGCCATCGGTAGCTACAACCGGGCGAGCGACGAATACACGCTGTACGTCAGCAACCAGAACCCGCACGTCGAGCGCTTGCTGATGACGGCCTTTGTGATGGGCCTGCCCGAGCACAAGGTGCGCGTGATTGCGCCCGATGTGGGTGGCGGCTTTGGCTCCAAGATATATCTCTACGCCGAAGACGTGTGCCTGACCTGGGCGTCCAAAAAGCTCAACCGCAACATCAAGTGGGTGGCCGACCGCAGCGAGGCGTTCTTGAGCGACGCCCACGGTCGCGACCACGTGAGCCACGCCGAGATGGCGTTGGACAAGGACGGCAAGTTCCTGGCGCTGCGTGTGCACACCCACGCCAACCTGGGCGCCTACCTCAGCACCTTTGCCAGCGCGGTGCCCACCATCCTGTACGCCACGCTGCTGGCGGGGCAGTACAGCACGCCGCAGGTGTATGTGGAGGTGGACTCGTGGTTCACCAACACCGCACCGGTGGACGCCTACCGGGGCGCAGGCCGCCCTGAGGCCACCTACCTGCTGGAGCGCCTGGTCACCCGCTGCGCGTGGGAGATGGGACTGCCGCAGGACGAGATCCGCCGCCGCAACTTCATCAAGGCCTTCCCGTACCAGACGCCAGTGGCGCTGCAGTACGACACCGGCGACTTCCAGGCCTGCATGGATGGGGCGAACAAGCTGGCCGACGTGACGGGCTTCGAGCAGCGCAAGGCCGCCAGCGCGGCCAAGGGGCTGCTGCGGGGCATTGGGTATTCGTCGTACATCGAGGCCTGCGGCATCGCGCCGTCCAACATCGCCGGCGCCCTGGGCGCACGCGCAGGGCTGTTCGAATGCGGCGAGGTGCGTGTGCACCCCACCGGCAGCGTGACGGTGTTCACCGGCTCGCACAGCCACGGTCAGGGGCATGAGACCACCTTTGCGCAAGTGGTGGCCGCGCGCCTGGGCATCCCGGTGGAGAACGTGGACATCGTGCACGGCGATACGGGCCGCGTGCCGTTCGGCATGGGCACGTATGGCTCACGCTCCATCAGCGTGGGCGGCGCGGCCATCATGAAGGCGCTGGACAAGATCGAGGCCAAGGCCAAAAAGATTGCTGCGCACCTGATGGAAGCGAGCGATGCCGACATCGACTTTGCGAATGGCGAATTCACGGTGCGTGGCACAGACAAGAAGATCCCGTTCGGCCAGGTGTCGCTGGCAGCCTATGTGCCGCACAACTACCCGCTGGACGTGCTGGAGCCGGGCCTGAACGAAACCGCGTTCTACGACCCGACCAACTTCACCTTCCCGGCAGGCACTTACATCTGCGAGGTCGAGGTGGACCCCGCCACCGGGCACACACGGGTGGACAAGTTCACGGCGGTGGACGACTTCGGCACCATCATCAACCCCATGATCGTGGAAGGGCAGGTGCATGGCGGACTGGTGCAGGGCATTGGCCAGGCGCTGCTGGAGAACTGCGTGTACGACCGCGAAACGGGCCAGCTGCTCACCGGCAGTTTCATGGACTACGCCATGCCACGCGCCGATGACTTCCCCGAGTTCAAACTGGGCCATGTGTGCACGCCCTGCACCCACAACCCGCTGGGCACCAAGGGCTGCGGCGAGGCCGGGGCCATTGGCTCGCCACCGGCGGTGATCAACGCCGTGCTGGATGCGCTGCGACACCTGGGTGTGAAGGACTTCGACATGCCCGCGTCGCCGCACCGCGTCTGGGAAGCGATTCAACACGCCAAGGCATAAGGAGATCCACCATGTACGCATTCACGTTTGAAGCGCCTTCCTCCACCGCCGCTGCCGCGCAGCTCATCGCCCAGGGCGGCAAACTGCTCGCGGGCGGGCAAAGCCTGCTGCCGTCCATGCGGCTGCGCCTGGCCAACCCTGAAAAGATCGTGGACCTGAACAGCATTGCCGAACTGGCGGGCATCCGCCGCGAGGGCAACGCGCTGGTCATCGGTGCCATGACGCGCCATGCCGACGTGGCATCCAGTGCGGATGTGAAATCCGCCATCCCTGCGCTGGCCGACCTGGCCGCCCACATTGGCGACCGCCAGGTGCGTGCACGCGGCACGCTGGGCGGCTCGGTGGCCAACAACGACCCTGCCGCCTGCTACCCCAGTGCGGTGCTGGGCCTGGGCGCCACGGTCATCACCAACCGCCGCGAGATCAAGGCCGACGATTTCTTTGTGGGCATGTACACCACGGCGCTGGAGGAGGGCGAGATCATCACCGCCATCCGCTTCCCGATCCCGAAACGCGCTGCGTACATGAAGTTCAAGCAGGCGGCTTCGCGCTTCTCGCTGGTGGGGGTGTTTGTGGCGCAAACCGACAGCGGCGTGCGCGTGGCCGTGACCGGTGCGGCCAGCAGCGTGTTCCGCCATGCGGGGCTGGAGGCGGCGCTCAACCAGACTTTCACCCCGCAGTCTGCTGCCAGCGTGAAGATCGACGCGAACGATCTGAACGCCGACATCCACGCCAGTGCCGCCTACCGCGCCAATCTCATCAGCGTGCAAACGCAGCGCGCTGTGCAGCAGATGCTGGGATGACGTGAAGGCAACCCCGCCACCGTGGTACGGCACCCGGTGGCGGGTCTTTGATTGAAATTGGCTGCAGGCGCTAGAGAAATATGCGCTGGCAGCTATGAATTGGATAGCAATGAACTCGTTGAACGCCGCGCCGGTTCCGGCTTCCATCGACGCCCTGGTGCAGGCCCTGCAAAGCGTGGGCTATTTTGCCGACCGTCGCCTGGCCACGGCGGTGTTTCTGGCGCTCAAGCTGCAGCGGCCTTTGTTGCTGGAGGGCGAGCCTGGCGTGGGGAAGACGGCGCTGGCCAAAGCCCTCTCGGAAGTGCTGTCGCGCAGCCTGATCCGCCTGCAGTGCTACGACGGTCTGGAGCAGCGCGAGGCCCTGTACGAATGGAACTATGCGGCCCAGCTCCTGCACATGCGGGCAGCGGAAGGGCAGGGCAGTGCCGACATGGCGCAGGTGGAGCGCGAGGTCTACCAAGACCGCTACCTCATCCGCCGCCCCTTGCTGCAGGCGCTGCAGGCACCAGCGCCGGGCGCCGTGCTGCTGATCGATGAGGTGGACCGCGCCGACGAGCCCTTTGAGGCCTTCCTGCTCGAATACCTGGGCGAGTACCAGGTCAGCATCCCCGAGATCGGCACGGTGCGCGCCACGGCCACACCGGTCACGCTGCTCACCAGCAACCGCACGCGCGATCTGCACGACGCCGTCAAGCGCCGCTGCCTGTACCACTGGCTGGACTACCCCGAGCGCGAGCGCGAGCTGGCCATCGTCCGCGCGCAGGTGCCCGGTGCCAGCGAGGCGCTGGCCTTGCAGGTGGCAGAGTTCGTGGGGCGGCTGCGCAGCCAGCCGTTTGCCAACGCCTTCCAGCGCGCGCCGGGCATTGCCGAGAGCGTGGAATGGGCCAAGGCGCTGGTGGCGCTCGACACCATCGTGGTGGACCCCGAGGTGGTGTCCGATACCGCAGGCATCCTGTTCAAGCAGCGGGAGGATGTGGCGGCGCTTACCCGCGACATGGCGGTGCAGTTGCTGCAACCCGCCGATGCCGATGCATGAGAACCGCCCGATGGCCGAGGGCGCGATGTTCTCCCAACTCGGCGATGCCCGCACCGGCAAGCTGGCCGACAACCTGAGCGGCTTTGGCCGCACGCTGCGCCGCGCTGGCGTGCGGGTGGATGCGGCCCGCATGGCGCTGGCCCAGCAGGCGGTGATGCTGGTGGGCCTGCAGCGCGAGGACTTCGGTGCTGCGCTGGAGGCCGTGCTGGTCAGCCGCGAGCAAGACCGTGTGGTGTTCCGCGAGCTGTTCGATGCCTACTTTCGCAATCCCAACGTCGCACAAAAGCTGCTGGCGCAGATGCTGCCCAGCGCAGAATCCAAGGCCGAGCCCGTTAAACGCCGCCCGCGCGTGAGCGAGGCACTGGCGCCCGTGCGTGCCGCGCGCAACGCACCGCCCACGCGCGAAGAAGACAAGATCGAATTCGATGCCGCCATGACGGCCAGTGACCTGCAGCGCCTGCGGCAGGCGGACTTCAACCAGCTCTCGGCCAGCGAATACATCCTGGTGGAGCGCCTGGCACGCGACGTGCCTTTGCCTTTGCCGCGCTTTGCGGCCCGCCGCACCCGGCCGGGTGTGCGCGGCAGCCGCCCGCACTGGCCCGGCGCCATGCACCATGCGGCGCGCAGTGGGGGCGAGGTGCTGCACATCCCCTTGCTGCAGCGCCGCCAGCAACCGCTGCCGCTGCTGGTGCTGGTGGACGTGTCGGGCTCGATGGAGCGCTACGCGCGTTTACTGCTGGCCTTCTTGCACGCCGCCACCGCGCCGCGCCACACCGGGGCTGCCGTGCGCCGGGACGTGTTTGCCTTTGGCACTGGCTTGACCGACCTCACGCCCGCCTTCCGCCTGGCCGACACCGACGCCATGCTGGAGACGGCCAGCCATGCCATCACCGACTTTGCGGGCGGCACCCGCATGGGCGACAGCCTGGGCCAGTTGCGCCTGCAGCATGCGCGGCGCCTGGTGGGGCGGCGCACGCTGGTGCTGCTGATCAGCGACGGGCTCGACACGGGCGCCCCCGAGGTGTTGGAGCGCGAGCTGGCCTGGCTGCGTCGCCACTGTGGCCGCCTGCTGTGGCTCAACCCGCTGTTGCGCTACGAGGGGTATGCCCCCACGGCGCGCGGTGCGTCGGCCCTGCACCGCCAGGCCCACGGCATGGTGGCCGTGCACAACCTGAGCCACCTGAAGGACCTGGCCGCCAGCCTGGCAAGCGTGTTGCGGCAATGAGGGCGCGGCCCCGTACCGCATCGAGCCCAGCCATGCAGCGGACCGATTGAATTCCCACAACATCCACACCCATTGCAGACCGAGAGGACCCACCATGGAAATGCAAGCCAGCCGAACCCTTGCCGTCAGCCAGCAACAGGCCTGGGAGGCGCTCAACGACCCCGAGGTGCTCAAGCTGTGCATTCCCGGCTGCGACAAGGTCGAGCCCACGGCCGAGAACCAGTATTCGGTGGCCATGGCGCTCAAGATCGGGCCCGTGTCGGCCAAGTTCGCCGGCAAGATCACGCTGTCCGACATCGTGCCGCCCGAGAGCTACAACATTGCCTTTGACGGCTCCGGCGGCGTGGCGGGCTTTGGCAAGGGCAATGCCCAGGTCAAGTTGGTGCCGTTGCCCCCCGATGCGGCGGGGCAGGCCAGCTGCGAGCTGCATTACACCGTGCATGCCTCGGTGGGCGGCAAGATCGCGCAGCTGGGCCAGCGCCTCATCGACGGCGCCGCCAAGAGCATGGCCGAAGACTTCTTCAAGCGGTTCGACGACGAGATGCAGCGCCGCTTTCCGCGCGCTGAAGCCCCCCCGGCAGATGCAGCAGCCAGTGCCGATGCCGTCACCCAGCCAGGCACCGTGGAAGGGGGGAGTGCCACCCAGGGTGGCGGTATCCCTGCGTGGACGTGGGGTGTTGGCGTGGCGGCCCTCGTACTGCTGGCCTGGTGGTTCAATCGGGGTTGAGTGCTATGGGTACCGGAAGGAAGTGAGTCATGGAAAATTTGGACGTCGTCGTGCTGCGCACGCTGCAGGGCTGGCGTGCCGCAGGGCGCCGTGCGCTGCTGGCCACGGTGGTGCGCACCTGGGGCTCGTCGCCCCGGCCGGTGGGCTCGATCATGGCGCTGTGCGAAGACGGCGCGGTGGTGGGTTCGGTGTCGGGCGGGTGCATTGAGGACGACCTGATCGACCGCCACACCCGCGCCTATGCCCAGGCGGGCGCTGCGGTAGACGGTGCCGAGCACCGCATCCCCTGCGGGCCGCCATCGTTTGTCAAATACGGTATCAGCGCCGACGAGGCCCACCGCTTTGGCCTGCCCTGTGGCGGCACGCTGGAGCTGCTGCTGGAATACGACCCTGATCCCGCGCGGCTGGCCGATTTGATTGCCCAGCTGGCCGCTGGGCGCCTGGTGCAGCGCACCGTGCGCCTGTCCGATGGCGCCGTGACCCTGGCGCCTACGCAGGCACCCGAGGATCTGAAGGTGGATGCACAGCAGCTCACCAACACCTTCGGGCCTGAGTACCGCATGCTGCTGATCGGGGCGGGGCAGCTCACCGAGTACCTGGCCACCATGGCCTTGTTTAACGGCTTTGCCGTGACGGTGTGCGACCCGCGCGAGGAGTACCGGGGCAGCTGGAGCGTGCCGGGTGCCACCGTGGTGAGCGACATGCCCGACGATGTGGTGCTGGCCTTCAAGCCCGACCGCCGCGCCTGCGTGGTGGCCCTCACGCACGACCCCAAGCTGGACGACCTGGCACTGCTGGAGGCTTTGAGCACCGAGGCGTTCTACGTGGGCGGTATCGGCTCGCGCCGCAACAACGAGGCGCGGCGCGCCCGCATGATCGAGCACTTTGACCAGACCGAAGCCAGTCTGCAGCGCCTGCGTGGGCCCATCGGCATCTACATCGGCAGCAAGACGCCGCCCGAAATTGCGGTGAGCGTGATGGCCGAGATCCTGGCCGTCAAGAACGGCGTGACCCTCCCGCGCGACATGGAGGTGGCCCAGGCCAAGAACGACCGCGAGCAGGCGCACAACGACCCCGGCGCCCTGGTGTGCGGAGTGCGGTAGCCACGCAGGCAGGTCAGTGCCGGGCTTTGGGTTCCTGCGCCTGCAGTTGCCGCTGCACGTGCCTGAGCAGCCCTTCGCAGGCGTCTTCCACCAGATCCAGCACCTCTTCAAACCCCTGGCTGCCGCCGTAGTACGGGTCAGGCACCACCGGGCTGTCGAATTGCAGACAGAACTCCGTCATGCGCCGCAGCTTGTGCGCGTGTGCGGGCGGGCATTGGTCCTGCGCCAGGGCCAGGTTGTCCCAGTCCATGGCCAGGATCAGGTCGTATCGGACAAAGTCTGCATCAATGAGTTGCCGGGCCCGCAGGTCTGACAGGTCATAACCGCGCTGCGCCGCGTGGCGCTGGGTGCGGGTGTCGGGCGGCTCGCCGGGGTGGTAGTTGTGCGTGCCTGCCGAGTCCACCACCACGCTGTGCGCCAGGCCGCGGTGGATGATCTTGTGGCGGAACACGCCGTGGGCGGTGGGGCTACGGCAGATGTTGCCCATGCACACGAAGAGAATCGCGTAGCGAGACATGGTGGCGTGCGTTCAGGCCTCGATCACCACCGGGCCGCCCTTGGCGATGCCCCGTTGGTAGGCCGGGCGTGCATGCATGCGTTCCAGATAGGCCTGCAGGTGCGGGCAGCGGCTTGCGTCGTTGGCGCGTGACATCAGCGCCTCCACCGCAAAGCTCATCTGAAAGTCCGCCATGGTCAGGTGCTCCCCCGCAAACCAGCGGTGGGTGCCCAGGTGCTCTTCAATGAACGCCAGCGCCGTGTCCACGTTGGGGTCGATGAGCTTTTGCTGCACCGTGCCGCACAGGGCGCGTGCAATGGGCTTCACGAAGAACGGCATGGGCTGGGTAGGGATGGTCTTGAACACCAGCTTCATCACCAGCCAGTTCATCAGCGAGCCCTCGGCGTAGTGCATCCAGAAGCGGCACTGGCGGTGCTCGGCGGTGCGGGGTGCTGGCTGCAGGTGGGCCAGGTCGCCCCGGGCTTGCTCGCCATAGGTTTCCACCAGGTATTCGATGATGGCGCCCGACTCGGCAATCACTTCGTCGCCATCGGTGATGACTGGCGACTTGCCCAGGGGGTGAATGGCCTTGAGCGCAGGCGGGGCCAGCTTGGTGGCCTTGTCGCGTGGGTAGATCTTGAGCTCGTAGGGCACACCCAGCTCTTCCAGCAGCCAGAGAATGCGTTGCGAGCGCGAGGTTTCGAGGTGGTGCAGGGTGATCATGGTCGCCATCTTATTGAAGAGTGGGCCGAATGCACCCTGGTGCAGCCCTTGTTTTGCGCGGGTGCCGTCTGGCTCAGGCCGTACGGCGGCGCTGCTGGCCGATGGAGCGTTGCATCCATTGCACATACAGATCCACCGAAATCAGCACGGCCATGGCAAATGCGCAGGCGGCCACAATGGGGCCGAGGCCCAGCGAGCTGACCAGCCCGACGCCCTGCACGGTGGCATAACGGTTGGGGGTGGTGCAGATGAATTCGGCAGCATCCATGCCGGTGTAGTGCATCGCGCACACGGCGGTGGCCATCAGCAGGGCGGCCCCCACGCGGCTGCCCAGGCGGCGGGTGTTGAAGGCCAGCCACAGGGCGGCCGTGCCTGCTGCCACCGCAATCAGCACCGACAGCGCCACGGTGCGCAGGTCCCAGTGGATGTAGCCGCCAATCTTCATGCCGTACATGCCCAGGTAGTGCATGCCCGCCACACCCAGGCCCAGCAGCAGTCCTGCGCCCAGAATCCGTGTCAGTTCCCGGGGTGCCTTGGACACCACAATGAGTGCAGCCGAGGTGCAGGCCACGGCCGCCAGCAGAGACACCGCGCTTTCAACGATGCCGTAGCTGCTGGCCACATCCAGCCGCAGCGCCACCATGCCCACAAAGTGCATGGACCACACCCCAATGCCGCCCAGCGCCACGCCGGCCGTCAAAGTCGCTGCGCGGTTGAGCGATCCGTCCTTGTGGCGGATGCGGCGTGTGACCATTAGTGCGATCAATGAACCAATGAACGCCAATGCGAACGAGATGGCGACAAGGTGGGGGCGGTATTCGGAAACGACGTTGGGGTCCATGGAGAGCTGCCTGAGACGGGGGTGGAGGAGAGCTTCACACCGCATCTGAGGCGATTGAAACCAATTGTTTCTATATTAGACCAATTGGTTATTTTTTGCTCTGAATGGTTATGTTTCAGAAATATGAGCCCACCCCGGCTTGTTCATGGGTCTTCACATTCGCCTTCCGGAGAAGGCGATGGGGTGGGTCAATCGCCCGCCATCGGGGCTCTCAAGGCAAGGGTGTTCAGCCAGCCAGGCTGCTGGCGTTGGATCAGAGCTGCAGCAGGAAAGCGCGCAGCATGCGCCAATGTTCCTGGCATGCCTCTGCGGCAGACTGGGCGGCTGCGTTTTCCAGCTGGCGGGCGCGCACACTCTGGGTCGGGTGGCCCAGGGTGAGCAGCACGGTGGCCAGGCTGTGTGCCAGGCGCCGCAGCGCCGGCCAGTCTTGCGCTGCGCTGGCCGCGTCACCTTGCCGCACGTCGGTAGGGAACTGCTGCAGGCAACTGGCGTGGTAGGCCTTGAACAGAAACTCGTCGCCCGCAAAGTGGGTGGCAATGGCCTTAGCCTCATCGTCGGCCGCTTCATCGGCAGGCGTGGCTGTTGTGACTGGCGCATTGGCAGGGGTATCCGCCACCAGCGCCAGCGCATCGGTTACACAGGCCTCCAGCTCTGCCACCGATGCAGGTTTGGACAGCATGCGCCACACCTTCATGGCCTGGAGTTGCTCGCGCACTGGCGGCGTCAGGCCCGCGCTGAATACCGCCACCGGAATTCGGCTTTCGTGCACAGGCTCTTGCAGCAGCCGCTGTACCAGGTCAATGCCGGACTCGCCCGGCAGCATGAGGTCCGTGATGATGAGTTCCACGCCCCCCGCATGCAGCGCCTGCATGGCGTCAGGCACGTTGGCGCAGGTCACCAGCTCGATGGGAAGTTCCTCGAGCGCCATCTGCACAAAGCGTGCGATGGAGCTGTCGTCTTCCACGAGCAGGACCTTGGGCCTGCTCATGCGGGTACCTGTGCCTGTGGAATGCACGCGGCCAGAGCGCTAGGTAACTCGGCCACCAGCCGGGGCTTGTGGATCACCTTCACACCCTGCAAGGCAAATGCATACGGCTCGCGCTGTTGCTCGTCGAGCGAGGTGACCACGATGAGGTGGCTGCGCGCAAATTGGGGGTGCGAGCGCAGCGTGGTGATCAGGGTGGCGCCGTCGATGCCTGGCAGCAGGATGTCCACGATCAGCACCTCGGGCTGAATCTGCCCATACAACGCAAGGCCGGTGATGCCATCGTTCGCCACCTGCAGCTGCACTCCTGGCAGGTGCTGCTGCACGATGAGGCCCACGAGGTTCTGGAAATGGATGGAGTCCTCGATCAGCAGGATTTGTGGTGCACGCCCTTTGGCTGGTCCCACCGGTGCGGCCAGGGGCGCGCGGGCGGCGACTGGAGCGCCGACGGCGGGTGCCTGGGCAGCGCCACCGGCGCCATGGGCGGTCATCCAGCGTTCCACCGATGCACGCGAGATGCGGCGGTGCCCGCCAGGGGTCTTCCAGGCCTCAAGTTCGTTGCGGTCCACCATCAGCTGGACCGACCGCACGGCCATGCCCAGCATCTTGGCGACTTCCAGCGTGGTGTAGTGGTCCGCCATGGCGTGCTCCGCGAGGGAATTGTCAGATTGCATAGATCACGCATTTTCTCCTAATTTTAATTTTTACTCGACTTGCATTTGATAAAAATGATTGATATGATTCAATCAATGGCAAGAAATCACGTTAAAACGTGTTTTTTTGTATTCCAAGCCTATTCCCGGCCCCACAAAGGCTACCGCCATGAAAAAGATCCTGATCGTCGAAGACCACATCGATATCCGCAAACTGCTCAAGATGACGCTGGAGTTTGATGACTTTGAGATCCACGAAGCCGCTACGGGCGATGCGGGCTGGCTGCTGGCCAGTGAGTTGCAGCCGGACATCGTGCTGCTGGATGTCATGATGCCGGGCACCCTTAACGGCCTGGATGTTTGCCGCCGCATCAAGTCCGACCCGGACATGCGCCACACCAAGGTGATCATGCTGACGGCCCGGGTGCAGTCGGACGACAGGGCGGCAGGCTTCGCGGCGGGAGCCGACGATTACCTGATGAAGCCCTTCAGCACTCTGCAGGTTCTGGAAACCATCTACCGCATGGAGGCAGCGCTGTGACCTCCGTGCCTCGACCCGGGCACGAACTGCTGGCGCAGCCCATCGATGCACGTTGCTTTGATGAGGCTGCTGCAGCTCAGATGGAGAGTTTTGTGCGCGACTTCGGGCGCATGTATCGAGAGCGGAATGAAGCCCTGCGCGAGGTCACCCGCGCGCACCACGCCGCACTGTTGCACCTGTCGGCTGCGGCCGACCTCAAGGACGATGACACCGGCGTACACATCGTGCGCATTGGATACCTGGCCGAGGCCCTGGCCCTGGCTCTGGGGCAGACGGTGGGCTACGCACGCATGCTGCGCAAGGCCGCGCCCATGCACGATATCGGCAAGATCGGCACCCCCGACAGCGTGCTCAAGAAGCCCGGCAAGCTCACCCCAGAAGAGCGCCAGACCATGAACTGCCACGCCGCGATGGGTGCCGAGATCCTGGGGCGTTCGCACATTCCAGTGTTTCGCATGGCGGCCGAGGTGGCGCTCACGCACCACGAGCGCTATGACGGCCAAGGCTACCCGGCGGGCCTGTCGGGCGAGGCGATTCCTTTGTCGGGCCGCATCACCGCCGTGGTGGATTTTTTTGACGCGCTGACCATGGATCGGGTGTACCGCCCCGCCTTCGCGGTCCCGGTGGCGCTGGAGATGCTGGCGGCCGAGCGCGGCCGTGCTTTCGACCCGGTGATCGTGGACACGTTTTTGGCGCATGCTGAAGCCATGGATGCGCTACGTTGCAAGATCACGCAGGAATGTCCCTCTTTTGATGCTCTGATCGACGCGCCCTGATCCCCTTTTTTCTGACCGCTCAGCGGCAGGCCACTGCGGGCACGGTGGTGTTATTGATCCAAGGATTCTCAATGATGATGACGATGATGCAGTGGCTGAAACCGTGGGCTTTGGCCGTCACCGGCGTGGCGCTGGCCGTGTGTGCGACCAGCGCGCTGGCGGGGCCTGTGGCCGAGCGGGTCCAGAGCCAGTCGGTGTTGCGTGTGTGTGTCTGGCCGGACTACTACGGCGTGACCTACAGGCACCCGCGTACACAGCAACTCGGGGGTATCGACATCGACCTGTCTGCCGAGCTGGCGCGCGACCTAAAGGCCAGGGTCGAATATGTGGACTCTTCTTTTCCCACCCTCATTGATGACCTGAACCAGGACCGTTGCGATGTGGCCATGTTTGCCATCGGCATGCTGCCCCAGCGGATGGAAAAGCTGGCTTTTACCCAGCCCTACATGCGCAGCGACATTTACGGCATCACCACTAAATCCAATACGGTCATCAAGCAGTGGGCCGACATTGACAAGCCGGGTGTGTTGGTGGGGGTGCAGGCAGGCACGTTCATGGAACCCATCATGGCCCAGCGCCTCAAGCAGGCCACGCTGGTGCGCATCCAGCTACCCACCACCCGCGAGCGCGAACTGACTGCCGGGCGCATTGACGTGTTCATGACCGACTATCCCTACAGCCGGCGCATGATGGACAACGCCGACTGGGCCCGGCTCATCGAGTCTCCCGAACCATTTTCGGTGCTGCCCTATGGCTATGCAGTCAAGCGCGGCGATGCCGCCTGGCTGGCTACGGTGGATGCCTTTGTGGCGCGCATCAAGGCCGACGGCCGCCTGCAGCGCGCGGCCTCTCAAAATGGCCTGAACGCCATCGTGGTGCGCTGATATGGCCGACCTCCAGGCGCTCCCTTCGGTCTGGACCAGGCTGCGCACGTGGGTGTCGCAGACCAGCCATCTGGTCCTCATCACCGGAGGGCTGTCGGCATTGGCGGCACTGGTGGCCGTCGGCGCGTTGGCCGTGAACGACTTTCGCACGGTGCGTACCAGCCACCAGAACCATGCCGCCATGCTGGCTCGGGTGCTGGAGGATCAGGCCACGCGCACCATGCAGACGGCCGAACTGGCGCTGGAGTCGCTGGCCACATCGCCAGCCCTCACGACGGTGGCCTCGGAACCCCGGCGTATGCAAGATGCCCTGGGCCAGGCGCTGGCGGCGCTTTCATTTCTTCGGGGGTTGGCCGTGGTGGACGCTGGTGGGCGAGTGGTCGCCAGCACCCAGCCCGGCGATGCCGAGAGTTTTGTGGACCTGGCCAAGCTCGGCCCTCTGGTGGCCGTGGGGCGGACGGTTCAGGGCGGCCTCACACCGGGCCGTAGCCTGCAAAGTGTGCGGCTGGGAGGCGCAGCGGCGGCGGCTCCTGCGGGTGTCGCTTTTATTCCTGTGATGCACGGCTACAAGAACGAAGCAGGGCAGGCGCTGGTGCTGGTGGCTTTGGTCAATCCCGACTCGCTGTCCAACTTTCAGCACCTGACGCTGGAGTCCGAGGTTTTTGACTCGGTGGTGACCTCGTACAGCGGCCAGGTGTTGGCCACTTCGGGGGCCGCAGCTGCTCTGGCAGGTACGCGGGTGAACAACATCCCCGTCTTCAGCCAGTTCCTGCCCCGGCAGGAGCACGCCACCTACCTGGGCGTGGGTGTGCTGGGCGAGCGGCAGATCGTCAGTTTTCGGGCCTCTGCCGCCATGCCGCTGGTGGTGGTGGTCGAGACCTCGTACCGAACAGCCGTGCAGAGCTGGCTGGCGGATGCCCGCGCGCTGATCGGTATTGGCCTGGCCCTGGTGGCCCTGGTGCTGGGCCTGACATTTGCCGTGTGGCGTGGCCTGCGCACCCGTGAGCGGGCGCGGCTGGCCATTGACGCTGCACAGGCCCGCATTGCCCGCAACGAGCGGGATCTGTCGGTGCTGATGCGCAGCGTGCAAGAGCTGATTTTTCGTACCGATGCGCAGGGCGTGATCACCTATGTGAATGCCCATTGGACTGTGATGACGGGCACGGCGCCTGACCGTGCCATTGGTAAACGTCTGCACGACCTGGTCGAGCCACAAAGCCGCAATGATGTGGCGCGTGCCATCGACCCCCGGTCGCCGGATGGAGTGCGGGTATGCCAGGTGGTGTCCCGCTCTGCCCAGGGCAAGGAGATGATGTTCCAGGTGGCAGTGGTGCCTCTGGTGGCTGCCGGGCGTGTGATTGGTTTTGCGGGCAGCGCGGTGGATGAAACCAAGCGCTGGATGGCCCAACAACAGCTACAAGCCCAAATTGCGTTTCAGGATCTGCTGCTGGAGACCAATCCGCTGCCCATCTCTGTGACTGACGCCCAGAACCGCTTTGTGCGCGTGAACAAGGCCTGGGAGGAATACAAACGCCGTACTCGCACCGCCGTGTTGGGCAAGGCCTTTGACGAGTGCCTGCCGCCAGACGAGGCAAACGTACATAAGTCGGCCAACAAGCAGCTGCTGCGCTGGGGGGGGCGAGCCCTGGTCGAGACCCAGGTGCGCCATGGCGACGGATCGCGCCGCGACACGCGCCTGGCCAAGGCAGCCATTGCCGATGAGCACGGCCAAGTCACCGGTGTGCTCACCATCCTGATGGATGTGAGCGAGTTCCGTGAGGCTGAGCGCGCCACCCGGGAGGCGCGTGACGCGGCCGAGGAGGCATCCCGCACCAAGTCGGAGTTTGTGGCCAACATGAGCCACGAGCTGCGCACGCCGCTGCAGTCCATTCTGGGCTATGCCGAACTGGGCATGCTGCGTGGTCGCGCGCAGCCCAAGCTGGCGGGCATGTTTGAAGACATCCATTCCGCTGGCCAGCGCATGTTGACGCTGGTGAACGACCTGCTAGATGTCTCCAAGCTGGAAAGCACGGTGGGCACATTCCACATGGAGCGCATCGACTTGCGCGGCGTGGTGCGCCCGGTGATCCGCGAGCTGGAGCCTTTGCTGGAACGCAGCCACCTGATGATTGATTTGCGCATGCCTGACCTTCCGCTGATGGCGAAGGCCGACCCGTTGCGGTTTCAGCAGGTGATCCGGAACGTGGTGGCCAACGCCATCAAGTTTTCGCCGCCTGGCAGCGCGATCACCCTGGAGGGCTACGCGGACCCGCAGGGCCAGACGCATCTGGTGGTACGGGATGAGGGCCCGGGCATCCCTCCTTCAGAGCTGCAGAGCATTTTTGAGGCCTTTGTGCAGTCCAGTAAGACCAAGGATGGATCTGGGGGCACGGGCCTGGGCCTTGCCATCTGCCGCAAGATCGTCGAGGCCATGGGCGGGCGGATCTTTGCCGAGAACGTTCCGGCCAGCGGTGCAGCGTTTCACATCATCCTGCCCGCCAGAGGCCACATGGAAACCATGCCGGCCCCGTTGCAATAAACGGCTGTATCGCCCAAAAAAAAAGCCCTCAGACGAGGGCTTTTTTGTGGGTGGCGGGGCGCCGCAGCGCCCCTAGAGGGCTAATCAGCCGCCCTTGCGCGAGCGCTTCCCAGGGTTCTTCTTGCTGCGCGTGGCGACACCACGCTCCAGGCTCACACGCTGACCACGGCCAGGGGTGTTCAGCGTCACGCCGGGCATTGGCTTGGGTTGGGGGGTGCGCTTGCGGTCTGCTTCGGTGACGATCTTGTTGCCCATGGTAGGTCTCTGAGAAAGTGGAGAAAGGGGCATATTAGGCCACAGCCGCAATCAGGGATGGCCAACAGGCCTTTCTGCCGCCCCCGCCAGAGGCGGCAGACGGAAGGTCAAGCTCCCTATTGCGCGACGAAACGCGCCCCGTACGAGGTCCCCTGGTCGGTGGACAGCGCCTCGGCGCAGTGGTGCGGCAGCACCCACCCCTGGGCAGGGTCCTCCACCGCGCGGGTGTGGATGGTGGGGGGCTGTGCCCGCACTCCGCCAAAGATGGTGGCAAACGCCACGTCGGCGGCATCTCGGCCGGTGCCAAACCGCAGCAGCCCCATGGGGATGGCCGTGCCCGAAGGGTCGAACAGATACCAGCGGTCGCCCAGATACACCTCCACGTAGGCATGAAAGTCCGGCGGGCCCAGCGCTGGGTCGGCACCGTAGTCGGTGCCCGTGGTGAAGCGGGCCGGAATGTTCACGGCGCGGCACAGTGCAATCATCAGGTGGGCGAAATCCCGGCACACCCCGACCTGTTCCACCAGCGTATCGACGGCCGAGGTGTTGGAGTTGGAGGTGTTGGACGTGAACGCCACATGCCGGTTCACCCAGTCACGGATAGCCTGCACGCGGCTGTGTCCTTGCCACAAGGCGCCGAACTCGTTCAGGGCCAGCCGCAGCAGGCGGTCAGATTGGCAATAGCGGCTGGGGTAGATGTAGCCCATCACATGCGGCGGCAGATGCCGCACGGGCACCTCGGCCAGTTGGGTGGGGTCGGCACGGTAGTGGCGTATGTCCACCGTAGCGCTGTAGGTCAGCTCCAGCATGCCGGGCTCGCCATGCAGCCGGAGATAGCGGTTACCCGTCGCAGGGTCTGTGTGGATCTGGTGGGGAATGTCCTGGCTGAGCACCAGGCGCTCGTTGTGGACGATCTGGTGGGGTGTTTGTGCGGCGTGGATGTTGAACACGAAATCGGCGCCGTAGCTGTCGATCTCGTAGCGCAGGTCAATCTGCAGGTCCATGCGAACACCACGCTGGCTGCCTGGGATTGCCTGCGCCAGGGGCGCGCCGGTATTCGCGGGCCATCGCGCAGGCTCGTTGGACGCGGTGGTAAGGCGGGGGGGGCTGGAGAGGAAGGCCATAGCAGCTCTCAGCGACGGGGTCTGCAGGCTGCGGGTTCGCCCAGTGTGTGGGACGGTGTCATCGGCGGCTCCGGGGTATGCGCCGCGCCGGGATATCTGGCAGGGCTGGGAATCTTCAGGATACGCCCCAGGGCATCGCCAGCGTGTAGTCCGATGGCCCGTGCACCACGGTGCGCGGGAGCGCGATCTCCCGCCAGCATCAGCAGGCGCTGGTCAGGTTGATCCGGTGACCGAGAGCTTCGCCAGCACCTGCACGTCGCCACTTCGGGGGGCTCGCAAGATCAGCGCATCGCCCGAGCTGGTGCTGTCGCGTGCCAGATCGGACTGCACAAACATGTGGCTGAACCACACCTCAAACCGGCCATTGCGTGCAGACGCTGCGGCCAGCGCCTGGCGCAATTCGCGCAGGTGGCTCTCACCCGTGGTCTCGGAGTAGCCCCTGGGCGAACCCAGAGCCGTCCACACCTGTGGTGCACCGAAAGCCAGGGTGGCACTGTCGATGCAACGGCACCAGGGGCTTGACAGCACCTTCTCCGGACGCAATTGCCGCGTCTGGAACCACTCGCCAATGCGCCGGGCCTGGGCCCGGCCTTCATCGTTCAGGTTGCGCTGGGTGCTGCAGTCGCCCAGGCGGAAACCCGGGGGATCGAAGGTGCCGGGGGCCAGCGCGTGGCGAAACAACGCCACCACTCCGCCCTGGCGCAGCAAGACCTCGGCACCCGCTTCCTGGGCTGCCCAGGTCTGCAGGGCTGTGAGGGCCAGTCCGCTACCCAGTGCGCCTGCCGCGCCCCTGCCCAGCAAGGTTCGCCGTGTGACGCGCGTACCTTGCGTCGCAGCCTGATCCCCGGCTGCTTCGGCATCAGGCAGCTGGCTGGAAGGCATAGCCATTGCCCGCTGCTGCTACGCGGCCAAACGCAGGGAAGGGGAAATGGAAGCCACCCAGCATGGCATTGCTGGTGGTGATGCGCTGGAACACCTCGCGGCGGACCTTTCGCGCAGCCTCTGCGTCCATGTCAAAGGTCACGGCCCAGTCGGGATTGCGCGCGAACAATGCGGGCACGTTGGTCAGGTCTGCCACATAGAAGAAGTTCTGACCTGCCGACTTCAACTCGAACAGCGTGTGACCCGGCGTATGGCCGTAGGCGGCCACCGACTGGATGCCTGGCGCAACCTCGGTGCCCGCTTCAAACCGCACCAGCGTATCGGCTGGCATGGTGGCGAAGGTGCGACGCACATTGTCAAACGCACCCTTCATGCCTGCGGGGGCGGCGGCCATGCGCGCGTCGTCCATCCAGAAGGCATGTTCGGCTGCAGGCACCATCACCTTGGCCTTCGGGAACACCAGCTCACCCGCCTTGTTGCGGATTCCATTGATGTGGTCGCCGTGGTAGTGGCTGACGAGCACGGTATCGATGTCGGAGGCCTGCATGCCAGCAGCGCGCAGGCTGTCCAGCAGCTTGCCGGTGGTTGCACCACCAAACTCGCCCAGGCCGGTATCGATCAGGATCTTGCGCGCGCCCGCCACCACCAGGAAGGGGGTGTACGGCACATCGATGTAGTCGGTGGGCAGGCCTTGCGATGCGAGCAGCGCACGCACTTCGGCCAGCGGTGCGTTCTTCACAAATTCTTCCCCCAAAGGGCGGCGAGTGATGCCATCGTTCAGTGCGATCACCTCCACGTCCCCCACCTTCATGCGACGGAAACCAGGGCTGGGCAAGGTGGGCGTGCCGAAATTGGGTGCGTTCTGCGCCCACACGGGCACGAACGAGCCCGCAGCGTAAACGGTGGTGGCCAGGCTTGCGCCCAGGAAGTGACGGCGTGACAGCATGAAACTCTCCAGTCTCGGGTTGAACTAATGAGTCGCAACTGTAACGCCGGGCCTTAGAAAGGCATGGCCTGGAGCACTAACCTGTTTGCAACGTGGGGCTTTTGGTCGCTAATTGGGGTTAACCCTTTGATCTGGTTGGGGGAGCCGGGTCGTGACGAGGAAGCTCATTCCACTTCGAAGGCTTCGCTCAACGCGGTGCAGAAGTCGCTGCTGCCGCTGAGGGTCAGGGTCAGCGTGGTGCGTGGTGGCGCGGCACTGCCGGTGGTCGTGTGCAGTTGCCCGGTCGCTTCATCAAAGGACAAAGTCAGCGGGCTCTGCACCTCTTGCACGCCATGCAGGTCGTAGTGCCAGGTGCCGCCGTCTTCCAGCGGTGCGCAGGCACCAGGCCAGTGTGCATGCGCCCAGGCCAGCACGGCGGCGATCTCGTTCTGCAAGGCAGGCAGTTGCGCCGGCAAGACGCTGGCCATGGCATCCAGGGTGCCGTTGCCGTCAGCGTCTTCGCTGTAGTCAAAGTCGAGGTAGTTCAGTGGCATGGTGAGAGCAGATGGTGAATGCGTCAGGGGGTGTTGCGTGATGGCTCAAGCCCAGGTCCGGCCCAGTGCCTGTGCGGCTTCTCCCAGCCGGGGCACCAGTTGCAGCGCCCGCGTCAGTGGCATGCGGGCCGCAGGTGCCTGCAGTGCCACGGCGCTGCGCACCTGCCGCCGTCCGCCCGCCATCACGGGCACAGCCACACATACGAGGCCGTCCACAAACTCCTCGGCGTCCGTGGCATAGCCTTGCCGCAGGATCTGCTCCAGTTCGCCCTCCAGCGCGGCGCGGTCGGTCAGAGTGGTGGCGGTGTGGCGGGTGAGGGGCAGACCGTCGAGGATGGCGGCCCGGCGTGCGGGCGACAGGTGGGCCAGAAACAGCTTGCCGCTGGCCGAGCAGTGGATGGGCACGCGGGTGCCGGGCCGTAGCTCCATGCGCAGCGGAAAGGCTGACTCCACCCGGTCCAGGTAGATCACTTCAGCGCCGCTCAACGCCGTGAGGTTGCAGCTTTCTCCAATGTCCGCCACCAGTTGCCGCAGCACAGCGTGGCGCACCCCATGCTGGGTGCCCGCGCTCAGCGTGCTTTCGGCCAGGCGCAGCAGACGTGGTGCGGGGGTGTAGCGCCGCCCGTCTGGCTCGCGCGCCAGCAGGCCACCAGCCTCCAGCTGGCCCAGCATGCGGTGCACGCTGGGCTTGGGCCAGCCGGTGGCCTCGATGGCATCGCCCAGGCTGAAGGGCTGGCCCTGGGCGCACATCGTTTCCAGCAGTTCAAACAAGCGCAGGCTGGGCGGTGTGTTGGTCATAAATCTCGGAATTCGAGACGAATTCATAAAACATTTCGGGATTATTCAGCATTGTGGCTAAGCTGCAAACCCAATTCACCGGGAGCTTCATGTCCGCCTTTTTCCAGAACGTAGTGCTCACCGGCGCCTGTGGCGGGCTGGGCCAGGCGCTGGCGCGCGAGCTGATCGGCCAGGGCGCCGCCGTGGCGCTGGTGGGCCTGAACCGGCCCGCGCTGGAAACGTTGGCCGCACTGGCGCCAGAGCGCTGTGCTGTCTATACGCCCGATGTGGCGGACGTTACCGCCATGCAGGCCATGGCCGCCGACTGGATGGGCCGCCGAGGGACGCCGGACCTCGTCATCGCCAATGCCGGGGTGGCCGGGGGTTTTGACTCCGCCCAGGCCGACGACCTGGCCGTGATGCGGCGCATGCTGGAGATCAACCTGCTGGGCGCCGCCACCACCTTCCAGCCCTTTGTGTCGGCCCTGCGCGCACAGCGGCGCGGCGCGCTGGTGGGGGTGGCCAGCATTGCGGGCTGGCGGGGCATGCCGGGCAATGGCGCGTACTGCGCCAGCAAGGGCGGGCTCATCCGTTACCTGGAGAGTCTGCGTGCCGAGCTGCGCGGCGATTCCATCGTGGTGAGCACGGTCAGCCCTGGCTACCTGCGCACCGCGCTCACGGCAGGCAACCGTTTTGCCATGCCCGGCCTGATGGAGCCCGAGGACGCCGCGCGTGCCCTGCTGGCCGCTGTGGCCCGGGGGCGCACCCACATCGTGCTGCCCGCGCGCATCGGTTGGCTGGCGCGCCTGTTGAACCTGTTGCCTGACGCTCTGCACGACCGGCTGCTGCTGGGCCAGCCGCGCAAGCCGCGCGTGGGCGAAGCGGGGGCCACCGCCATTCCGGGGTTGCCAGTGCGTGCCGACAAGAATATCGACACCTGAGAGAGAAAAAAGCGAATGACGACAACAACAACGATGACAGAGACAAGCCCTTCGACGCCGCTCGCGCAGGACATGCGCGGCCACATCGCCCTCATCGGCGCCGGCCCGAGCGGGCTGGCCGCGGCGCGCAATCTGCAGAAGCTGGGCGTGCCTTTCCAGGGCTTTGAAGCACACACCGATGTGGGTGGTTTGTGGAACATCGACAACCCGCGCAGCACGGTCTACGAATCGGCGCACCTGATCTCCAGCAAGCACACCACGGAGTTCACCGAGTTCCCCATGCGTCCCGAAGTGGCCGACTATCCGAGCCACCGGGACATGCGCCAGTATTTCTTCGACTTTGCAGAGCACTTTGGCCTGCGCCAGCATTTCTGGTTTGGCACGCGCGTGCTCCGGGTCGAACCGGTGGGGGAGGGCTCTGCGCCGCTATGGCGCGTGACTTGGACGCAGCACGGTGGGCCCGCGCAAACGGCAGAGTTCAAGGGCGTGGTGATTGCCAACGGCACGCTGGCCGAACCCAGCATGCCGCGCTTTGAGGGGCACTTTGACGGGGAGCTGCTGCACACCAGCGCCTACAAGAGCGCCGAGCTGTTCAAAGGCAAGCGCGTGCTGGTAGTGGGCGCGGGCAACTCGGGCTGCGACATTGCGGTGGATGCGGTGCACTACGCGCGCAGCGTGGACATCTCGGTGCGGCGCGGCTATTACTTCGTGCCCAAGTATGTGTTCGGCAAGCCTGCAGACACGCTGGGCGGCAAGTTCAAGATGCCGCCCTGGCTCAAGCAGAAGGTGGACAGCGTGGTGCTGCAATGGTTCACTGGCGACCCTGCGCGCTTTGGCCTGCCCAAGCCCGACTACAAGATGTACGAGTCACACCCGGTGGTCAACTCGCTGGTGCTGCACCACCTGGGTCATGGCGATATTCACGTCAAGCCCGACATCGTGCGTTTTGAAGGCCGTACGGTGCACTTCAAGGACGGCAGCGCGCAGGACTATGACCTGGTGCTCTGTGCCACGGGCTACAAGCTGCACTACCCCTTCATCGACCACAGTCTGCTCAACTGGCAGGGCATGGCGCCGCAGCTCTACCTCAACATTCTGTCGCCCCGGTTCGACAACCTGGCCGTGATGGGCATGATCGAGGCCAGTGGCATCGGCTGGCAGGGCCGCTATGAACAGGCGGAGCTGGTGGCGCGCTTTTTCAAGGCGCAGGCCGAGGGATCGCCGCGCGCCGAGGCGCTACGACAGGCCAAGGCCGGGCCGCCGCCCGATCTGTCGGGTGGCTTCAAGTACCTCCAGCTCGAACGCATGGCGTACTACGTGCACAAGGACACCTACCGCAACGCGGTGCGCGCTGCCGCCGCAGCCCTCGCCAGAAAGGACTGACGCCATGCTGCCTGTGGACGAAATACGCCTCAACTTCAACCCCGCGTCGCTGGTGGTGCTCAATGTGGTGCTGGGTTTTCTCATGTTCGGCATTGCGCTGGATACGCGCGTGGCGGACTTCAAGCGCGTGCTGCGCATGCCCGGTGCCATGGCGGTGGGCATTGCCGCGCAGTTCATCGTATTGCCTGCGGTGACCTTTGTGCTCACGCTGCTGCTCAAGCCCGGGCCCAGCATCGCGCTGGGCATGATCCTGGTCGCCTGCTGCCCGCCCGGCAATGTGAGCAACATCCTCACGCACCGCGCAGGAGGCAATGTGGCGCTGTCGGTGTCGATGACGGCCATCTCCAACGCGCTGGCCATCGTGCTCATGCCGCTCAACTTTGCCTTTTGGGGCGGCATGCACCCCACGGCGGCGCCGCTGCTGCGCAGCATTGCGCTCGACCCGCTGGAGATGGCGGGTCACATCGTGGTGATCATCGGGCTGCCCTTTGTGCTGGGCATCCTGTGCGCAGAAAAGCTGCCGCGCTTCACACAGCGCGTGAACAAGCCCGTGCGCATCCTTAGCTTTCTGTGCCTCATCGGTTTCATCGTGGGCGCGGTCGCGGGCAACTGGCGTTACTTTCTGGACTACGTGGGCCTGGTGCTGGTGGCCGTAGCGTTGCACGATGCGCTCGCCTTCGGCACCGGCTACGCCTGCGCAAGGCTCAGCGGCTTGCCGGACTACGACCGGCGCGCGGTGAGCATCGAGGTGGGTATCCGCAATGCCGGCCTGGGCCTCGTGCTGATCTTCAGCTTCTTTGGCGGGCTAGGCGGGATGGCCGTGGTGGCGGGCGTGTGGGGCTTCTGGGACATCATCGCGGGGCTGGCGCTGGCAGGCTGGTGGGGGCGCAGGCCCGCCGAACTACCGGCGGCTGATGCCCGCAAGGAGCAGCGCACATGACCGGCATGGGTTGGAAAAGCCGCCGCATTCTGGTCACTGGAGCAGACGGTTTCTTGGGCCGCAGCGTGGTGGCTGCACTGGCGCGTGAAGGGGTCGGGACCATTGTGGCGACCGATGTGCGCGATGTGCCCGCCGAGCGTCGCCTGCCCGGCGTGACCTATCGGGTCCAAGACGTGCGCGACCCCGGTCTGGCGCAGACGCTGGCAGACACCGCCATCGACAGCGTGGTGCACCTGGCGTCCATCGTCACGCCCGGCAAAGGCTCCAGCCGCGAGTTTGAATATTCGGTGGACGTGCTGGGCAGCCAGAACGTGCTGGATGCCTGTGTGGCCATCGGCGTGACGCAGTTGGTCGTCAGCTCCAGCGGTGCGGCCTATGGCTACCACGCCGACAACCCCGCGTGGCTGCGTGAGACCGACGCACTGCGGGGCAACGAGGTCTTTGCCTATTCGCACCACAAGCGGCTGGTGGAAGAGATGCTGGCGCAATACCGCACGCAGCACCCGGCGCTGGCGCAGACGGTGCTGCGCATCGGCACCATCCTGGGCGAGCGGGTGGACAACCAGATCACCGCCTTGTTTGAAAAGCCGCGCCTGCTCGCCATCCGGGGCAGCGAGAGCCCGTTCGTGTTCATCTGGGACGAAGACGTGACTGGTGCCATCCTGCATGCGCTGCGCACGCAGCGGGCGGGCTGTTTCAACCTGGCGGGCGACGGTGCCTTGCCCTTGCGCGAGATCGCCCAGCGCTTGGGCAAGCCCTTGCTGGAGCTACCTGCAGGGCTGCTGCGCACCGCGCTGGCCGTGGGCACCGCGCTGGGTGTGAGCCGCTACGGCCCCGAGCAGCTCGACTTTCTGCGCTACCGGCCTGTGCTGCTGAACACTGCACTCAAGGAGGTGCTGGGCTATGTGCCGGGCAAGACCAGCGCCCAGGCGTTTGAGGCCTTCGTCGCTGCCCGGGCGCTGCAGGGCCGCCCCATAGCTGCGGGCGTGTCCGTGGCGGCCGCATGAGTACGCCAGCGGCCTTGAGCCGTGGCGACCTGTTGCGTGCCCTGGCGGTGGTGGTCATCTGGGGGCTGAACTTTGTGGTGATGAAGCTCGGCCTGCAGGGCCTGAGTCCCATGCTGCTGGGCGCGCTGCGCTTTACGGCGGCATCGCTGCCCTTCTTGTTGTTCGTACCGCGTCCGGCCTTGCCCTGGCGCTTTGTGGTGGGCTACGGGATGGCGCAGGGGCTGGGGCAGTTCGGCTTTCTGTTTCTGGGGCTGCAGCTGGGCATGACGGCGGGCATGGCGTCGGTGGTGATGCAGACCCAGGCGTTCTTCACTTTGCTACTGGCCGCGCCATTGCTGGGAGAGCGTGCCAAGCCCTGGCAGTGGGGGGGCTTGTTGCTGGCGTTCGGCGGCTTGATGACCATCGGCCTCGCGCATGGCGAGGGGCCGGGCCAGATGACGCTGGCGGGGTTTGTGCTCACCCTCGGCGCAGCATTCATGTGGGCGGTGTCCAATCTGGTGGCGCGCCGCGCGGCACAGGCCGGGGCGTATGCGCCGTTTCCGTTCATCGTGTGGAGCAGTGTGGTGCCCATTGGGCCGTTCTTTGCGCTGGCGTTCTGGAGCGAGGGCTCCACCGCCGTGTGGGCACAGCTGCAGTCTTTGAACGGCACCGGGTTGCTGGCCGTGGCCTACCTGGCCTTCTTGGCCACGCTGCTGGCCTACACGCTGTGGACGCAGCTGCTGCAACGCCATGCGGCGGGGCGGGTCACGCCGTTTTCGCTGCTGGTGCCGGTGGTGGGGCTGTGGGCGGCTTATGCCTTTCTGGGTGAAACCCCGGCGCCTCTGCAGTGGTTGGGCGCAGCCGCAGTGCTCTGCGGGCTGGTGGTGAACCAGGTGGGAGGCTTGTGGTGGGCCCGGCGTGCTGCAGCTTCCTAGAATGTTCGCTTTCCGCATCGAGGAGACAGGGTGGCTGAGAGCGTGT
This sequence comes from Acidovorax sp. K2F, assembly GCF_025246485.1. Lineage (NCBI taxonomy): Bacteria > Pseudomonadati > Pseudomonadota > Betaproteobacteria > Burkholderiales > Comamonadaceae > Acidovorax > Acidovorax sp. K2F. Next base: position 35,791 of record NZ_JAOBSQ010000049.1, on the reverse strand, counting down.
TTTTGTGGGTGAAGGGGTTGCGGTTTGCGCACCCGGAGTGTGCGGTGCTGGACAACCTGTCGCTGGCCTGGCCCCCGGGCCTGGCTCTGGTGCGGGGTGATGAAAGCACCGGCAAGACCACGTTACTGCGTCTGCTGGCTGGCGAGCTGACGGCGCAGGCTGGCAGCATCACGCTGCAAGGGGTGGACCTGAACCAGGCCGCCAAGGCCTCGGCACCACGGGTCTTCTGGGCGGACCCGCGATCCAGCGAGTGGGACCCGCTCACTGCCAGGGGTTGGCTCGACAGCCTGCCCGCACGCTACCCCCAATGGGATGGGGCAGCCTTGGTGGAGCACATCGACGGGTTCAGCCTGCACGAGCATCTGGACAAGCCTTTCTACGCCCTGTCCACCGGCAGCAAGCGCAAGGTGCTCATGGCAGGGGCCTTGGCCTCGAATGCACCGCTGACCTTGATCGACGAGCCTGTGGGCGGGCTGGACAAGCCCTCCATTCGCTATCTGGCGCAGGCCCTGGCATCCCAAGCGGCCAGACCAGACCGCCTGGCCGTGGTGGCGCATTACGAAGCCCTGCCCGATGTGCCCTGGGGCTCGGTGCTGGATCTGTAAGAACCTGTTCAAAGGCGTTGTGAGGTGGTAGAGGGCGCATTGGGGGCATGTGCCCTGGGGTCGGCCGTGTAGGCAGGGTCTGCCGTAGACTGCGGTGCTGACCGTTTCCCCACACACACGCCTCACCCTGCAAGGACTGTCCCATGGATGCGCTGCTATTTGTTCCGGTTGCCATCGCCATCTCGCTCACCCCGGGGCCCAACAACTTCTGTGGCCTCAACAACGGCATCCGCGCAGGCGTGGGCCCCGCGATGATCGCCACGGTGGGCCGGGCAGCGGCGTTCGCGATCTTTCTGACGGTGTCTGCGGTGGGGCTGGGGGCGATGCTGCTGGCGTCCGAAGCGGCGTTCACGGCGGTGAAGTGGTTGGGCGCTGCCTACCTGTTCTGGCTGGGCTGGAAGGCCTGGCACAGCCGCGAGTTCAGCGGTCTGGCGCTGGAGGATGCACCTGGCAGTGGCCAGGCGTCGGGTCAACCGGCCCAGTTCCATCTGCGTGCTCTCATCGCGCAGGAGTTTTTGCTGGGCATCACCAACCCCAAGGCGATCATCCTGTTCGCGGCGATCTTTCCGCAGTTCATCGACCCCGCGCAGCCTGCAGCGCGCCAGTTTCTGGTGCTGGGCTCCATCTATCTGGGCAGCGAATTCGTCTCGACGGCCGTGTACGCCAGCTTCGGGCGCCAGATCCGCCGCTTCATCCGCACCTCGCGCGGTGTGGCCCGCCTGAACAAGGCCACCGGCGGTTTCTTCATGGGTGCTGGCGGCCTTCTGCTGGCCACCAACCGCTGATTGCTGCCACCTGGCGGGGCTGAGCCGATACATCGGTAAACCCCGCCCAAAGCGCGCGTAAATCCCCGGTAAAGGGGACCCGCCGGGCGACAGCCCGGGGGGGTGCGCTGGCTACCATACCCGTTCGCTCATTCCTCGTTGCGCCCCACCATGCCCCTGAACCGTTCGTTGACCCGTCCACAGAGGCCCGCAAGATTGCAGTCCGGCAAGCTGCGCTGGATCTCCGCGTTGTTACTGGCCTCCGTGGCGCTGGCTGCGGTGGGAGGTGGTGCCTGGTGGTGGAAACAGCGCCAGGATGCAGCGGCCGCGGCCAGCGCTGGCGGTGCCGCCACGGGGCCCAACGCGGCGCGCAAGCCCGGCAGTGGGCCCGGGCGCTTTGGTGGTGGCAACGTACAGCCCGTGTCGGTAGGCACCGTGCAGCGGGGCGATGTGCGGGTGGTGGTGAGCGCCATCGGCACCATGAGCGCCCGCGCCACCGCCGTGGTGCGCGCCAAGGTCGGCGGCGAGCTGACGTCGGTGCGCTTCAAGGAAGGTGACGAGGTGCGTGCAGGCCAGGTGCTGGCCGAGATCGATGCGCGCAGCTACCAGGCGGCGCTGTCGCAGGCACAGGGCACGCTGCAGCGTGACCAGGCGCTGCTCAAGAATGCGCAGCTCGACCTCAAGCGTTATCAAGACCTGCTGGCACGCGACTCCATCGCCAGCCAGCAGGTGGACACCCAGGCCGCACTGGTGCGGCAGCTGGAAGGCACCGTGGCCTCGGACCAGGCGCAGGTGGACGCCGCGCGCCTGCAACTGAGCTACACCCAGGTCACCGCACCATTTGCCGGCCGCCTGGGCTTGCGCCAGGCCGACCGGGGCAACGTGGTGGGGCCGAGCGACGCGAACGGCATCGTCACCATCAACCAGGTGCGGCCCATCGACGCAGCGTTCTCCGTGCCCGAGGCGCACCTGCCCCAGATGCGTCGCCGCATGGCCGCAGGCGAAGAGCTTAGCGTGGAGCTGTGGGACCGCGACAGCCGCCGCCAGCTGGCCAAGGGCCGCGTGGTGGCGCTGGACAACGCCATCGACAGCGCCACAGGCACCATCAAGGTGAAGGCCGCTTTTGCGAATGAAGACGGCGCCCTGTACCCCAACCAGTTCGTCAACGTGCGCCTGCAGGTCAACCTGCTCCAGGCCGTGCTGACCGTGCCGGCCACGGCCGTGCAGAACAACTATGTGTACCTGGTGCAGGAAGACAGCACCGTGACCCAGCGCCGCATCCGTGTGGGCGTGACCGATGGCGACCGTGTGAGCGTCGAAGGCGAGCTGCGCGATGGCGAGCAGGTGGTCACGGACGGCATCGACCGCCTGCGCGAAGGCGCCAAGGTCGCCGTCATCGATGCCGGTGCCGTCACCCGTGCCGACCAGGCAGCCCAGGACCAGGCCGCGCAGCGCCGTGCGTTTATCGCATCGCTGCCCCCCGATGTGCGTGAAAAGCTGCAGAAGATGAGCCCCGAAGAGCGTCGCGCCTTCTTGCGCGAGCGGCGAGCGCAGATGGGCGCGAGCGGCGCAGCGGCTCCGGCATCGGCGGCGTCTGCTGCAGCCTCTTCGGCGTCGGGTATGGGTGCTCCCGCCGCTGCCCCTGCGTCTGCCCCGCAGGCCTCTGCTGCGCCACAACAGCAGCGCAGCGAAGCACCACCCAGAGCAGCTGCACCGCCCGCCCCCCCCGCCGCCCCCGCAGCGCCTGCAGACCGTAGCTCTGAACCCCCGCGGGGCATCCCTCCGCAGGTGAAGGCACTGCTGGACCAGATGCCCGCCGACGAGCGCGCCCGCGTGATGGCAATGCCGCAGGAGGAGCGCCGTGCCTACATCCGCGAGCGGCTGCAACAGCAGCCGCCGTCCCAGGGTGGCGCAGCCAGCCCGGCGCGCTGAGCGCAGCGGCACCCCGGTTTCTCCCCTGCCTGTCTTGCCAGCGCACTCGCCGCCATGAACCTGTCGCGCCTTTTCATCCTGCGCCCCATCGCCACTGCGCTGCTGATGGTGGCGATCCTGATCGCGGGGCTGATGGCCTACCGGCTGCTGCCCACCTCGGCCCTGCCCGAGGTGGACTACCCCACCATCCAGGTCACCACGCTGTACCCGGGCGCGAGCCCGGACGTGATGACCTCCAACGTCACGGCCCCGCTGGAGCGGCAGTTCGGCCAGATGCCGGGGCTGTCGCAAATGTCGTCCACCAGCTCGGGCGGGGCTTCGGTGATCACGCTGCGTTTTGCGCTCGACATGGCGCTGGACGTGGCCGAGCAGCAGGTGCAGGCAGCCATCAACGCGGGCAGCAACCTGCTGCCCAGCGACCTGCCCATGCCGCCGCTGTACAGCAAGGTCAACCCCGCCGATGCGCCCATCCTCACGCTGGCCATCACCTCGCCCTCGCTGCCTGTGATCCGCGTGAACGACCTGGTGGAAAACCGCCTGGCACCCAAACTCTCGCAGGTGCAGGGCGTGGGCCTGGTGGCGATTGCGGGCGGCCGCCGCCCGGCCGTGCGCATCCAGGCCAACCCCACGGCATTGGCGCAGCTGGGCCTCACGCTGGAGGACGTGCGCACCTCCATCGCAGCCGCCAACGTCAAGCAGGCCAAGGGAGGCTTCGACGGCCCGGCCCGTGCATCCACCATTGATGCCAACGACCAGCTGCAGTCGGCTGCCGAATACCGCGACCTCATCATCGCCTTCAAGAATGGCGCCCCCGTGCGCCTGAAGGACGTGGCCGAAACGGTGGACGATGCCGAGAACACGCGCCTCGCCGCCTGGGCGGGCACGGCAGACACCGGGGCCAAACCCGGCGTGATCCTCAACATCCGCCGCCAGCCCGGCGCCAACGTGATCGACACGGTGGACCGCATCAAGGCCCTGCTGCCGCAGCTGCAAAGCACCTTGCCCGCGTCGCTGGATGTGCAGGTGCTGACGGACCGCACGGTGACGGTGCGCGCCTCGGTGCGCGACATGCAGGTGGAGCTGGGCCTGGCCGTGCTGCTGGTGGTGGCGGTGATCTTTGTCTTCCTGCGCAGCCCCTCGGCCACGCTGATCCCGAGCGTGGCCGTGCCGCTGTCGCTCATTGGCACCTGTGGCGTGATGTACCTCGCGGGGTTCTCCATCAACAACCTCACGCTGATGGCGCTGACCATCTCCACCGGCTTTGTGGTGGACGATGCCATCGTGATGATCGAGAACATTGCCCGCTATGTGGAAGAGGGCGAGGCACCCCTCGCGGCTGCGCTCAAGGGCTCGCAGCAGATCGGCTTCACCATCATCTCGCTCACCATCTCGCTGATCGCCGTGCTGATCCCGCTGCTGTTCATGGGCGATGTGGTGGGCCGGCTGTTTCACGAGTTCGCGATCACGCTGGCTGTGTCCATCCTGATCTCGGCTGTGGTGTCGCTCACGCTCACCCCCATGCTGTGCGCGCGCCTGCTGCGCCACACGCCCGAGGAGAGTCACGGCCGCCTGTACCGCGCCACGGGACATTTTTTTGATCGCACCATCGCAGGCTATGGCCGCATGCTGGGCTGGGTGCTGAACCACCGAGGAACCACTTGGCTGGTGTTTGCGGCCACCCTGGCGCTCACCGTGGTGCTGTATCTGTTCATCCCCAAGGGCTTCTTTCCAGTGCAGGACACTGGCACGCTGCAGGCCACTACCGAGGCGGACCAGTCGATCTCGTTTGCCGGCATGGCCGAGCGCCAGCAGGCCGTGGCCGAACGTCTGCTGCAAGACCCCGCCGTGCGCAGCGTCTCGTCGTTCATTGGCGTCGATGGCGCCAACACCACGCTCAACACCGGCCGCCTGCTGATCGACCTGCAGCCGCATGCACAGCGCGACAAGGCCGGTGTGGTGCAGCAGCGCCTGGCCGAGCGCGTGCAGAACCTGCCGGGCATCCGCCTGTTCATCCAACCCGTGCAGGACCTGACCATTGAAGACCGGGTGGCGCGCACGCAGTACCAGTGGCTGCTGTCATCGCCCGACATGCAGCAGCTGACCACCAGCACCACCGAGCTGCTGCGCCGCCTGCGCGCCTTGCCCGAGCTGACGGATGTGGCCAGCGACCTGCAGGACCAGGGCCGCCAGGCCTATGTGCAGATCGACCGCGCCCAGGCCAGCCGGCTGGGTGTGACGGTGGCGGGCATTGACGCGGCGCTGTACAACGCCTTTGGCCAGCGGCTGATCTCGACCATCTTCACGCAGTCCAACCAGTACCGCGTGGTGCTGGAGGTGGCCCCACAGTTCAAGGTGGGGCCCGAGGCGTTGCAGAGCATCTATGTGCCGTCGAGCGCTGGTGCGCCGGTGCCACTGTCATCGGTGGCGCGCATCGAGGAGCGCAACATGCCGCTGGTGGTCAACCACGTGGGCCAGTTGCCCGCCGCCACGATTTCGTTCAACACCGCGCCGGGGGTGTCGTTGGGCAACGCTGTGGCGGCTATCGAGCGCGAGAAGGCGGCTGTGCAGGCGGAGGGGCAGTTGCCGCTGTCTGTGGAGACGAGTTTTCAGGGCGCGGCGCTGGCGTTCCAGGCGTCGCTGTCCAACACGCTGCTGCTGATTCTGGCGGCGGTGGTCACCATGTACATCGTGCTGGGCGTGCTGTACGAGAGCACGGTGCACCCGGTCACCATTTTGTCCACGCTGCCTTCTGCCGGGGTGGGGGCGTTGCTGGCGTTGATGGCAGCGCGGCTGGACCTGGACATCATTGCCATCATCGGCATCGTGCTGCTGATCGGCATCGTGAAGAAGAACGCAATCATGATGATCGACTTTGCGCTGGAGGCGCAGCGGGACGAGGGCTTGAGTGCGCGCGATGCGATTTATCAGGCGTGTCTGTTGCGGTTCCGGCCCATCTTGATGACGACGTTGGCGGCCTTGCTGGGGGCGTTGCCGATGATGCTGGGGACGGGGGTGGGCAGCGAGTTGCGGCATCCGCTGGGGGTGACGATGGTGGGCGGGCTGATCCTGAGTCAGTTGCTCACGCTGTTCACGACCCCGGTGATTTACCTCACGTTTGAGGGGTGGGCGCAGCGGTGGCGTGGGCGGCACGGTGAGGTGGCGTGATGGCTTCCGTTGGTTTCGCTTTGTCGTCTACCTTGCGAACTGGTTTTGTTGAAGCTGGGGTGTGCTTGGTTAGAAGGCGTGCCTTGGCTGGGGGCGGAGGCCGGGAGTCGCCCCGGCGGGCGAGGTACTTTTCTTTGCTTCGCCAAAGAAAAGTACCCAAAAGAAAGGCGACCCCCAGTCTGCGACCCCTGCGCTTCGCTACGGGGCAAACCTGCGGCGTGTCGGTTGCGGGGTGCGCCGTGGAACTCACTGCGCTGCGATGCAGCTTCGTTCAGACATCCACGGCGAGTCAGTTCACGAAGCACGCGCGCTCCGACGCGCGTGCCACCCCGCAACCGCCCCGCCGCAGGCGCAGCCAGCAGGGGTGGGGCAGCCGAACAGCCGAACAGCCAACATCCGTTCGGGCCATTGCTTCGCTCGGCCCAGATTTCGCAGCGCGTGGTGTTTGCGCCCGCGAGATGGGGCCGAGCGAAGCAAAGGCCCGGGGGGATGTTTGGTTCCCCACTCCCCTCTGGATGCGCCGAGGAGCGCAGCGGGCGGGGTGGTGCGTGTGCCGCAGGACACACGCGCTTCGTGAACTGACTCGCTGCGGCTGTTTGAGCGGAGCGCGCGAGCGCGCAGCGAGTTCCGCAGCGCACCCCGCCCGCGAGCACCGCAGGTTGCCCCGTAGCGAAGCGCAGGGGACGCAGACAGTGGGGTCGCCTTTCTTTTGGGTACTTTTCTTTGGCGAAGCAAAGAAAAGTACCTCGCCTGCCGGGCGACTCCCGGCCTCCGCCCTCCGCACGGGAACGCCGCGTGCTACGTTAGTGATAGCAAAAAGTTCAATAAGTACTAGCGCATCCAGCCAAAAACACCAAAAAACCACCCGGAGAGCCCACCCATGAGCCTCTCCACCCCCTTCATCCACCGCCCCATCGGCACCATGCTCCTCACCCTGGGCCTGGCCCTGGCGGGTGCGGTGTCGTTCTTCCTGCTGCCCGTGGCGCCGCTGCCGCAGGTGGACTACCCCACCATCTCGGTCAGCGCCAGCCTGCCCGGTGCCAGCCCCGACACCATGGCCGCCACCGTCGCCACGCCGCTGGAGCGGTCGCTGGGCGCGATTGCGGGCGTGACCGAGATCACCTCGCGCTCTATCCTGGGTAGCACCTCCATCACGCTGCAGTTCGACCTGGACCGCAACGTGGACAGCGCCGCGCGCGATGTGCAGGCTGCCATCAACGCCGCGCGCACGCTGCTGCCCACGGGCATGCCCAGCAACCCGACCTACCGCAAGGTCAACCCGGCCGACTCGCCCATCATGATCCTGGCGCTCACGTCGGACCTGCTCACACGCGGGCAGATGTACGACGCGGCATCTACCGTGCTGGCGCAAAAGCTCTCGCAGGTCGAGGGTGTGGGCCAGGCCACGGTCAGCGGCGGCGCGCTGCCTGCCGTGCGTGTGGAGCTGGACCCGGTGCGGCTGGCGTCCAACGGCATCTCGCTGGAACAGGTGCGCAGCGCCATCGTCAGCACCAACGCCAACCGCCCGCTGGGCGCGGTGGAGCGGGAAGACCACTACTGGCAGGTGGCCACCAACGACCAGGCCCGTGTGGCGGCCGACTACGCGCCCCTGGTGCTGCGCTGGAAGAACGGGCAGGCCGTGCGCCTGCAGGACGTGGCCGAGGTGGTGGACTCGGTGCAGGACGTGCGCAACTTCGGCGTGGCCAATGGCAAGCCGGCGGTGCTGCTGCAGGTGTACAAGCAGCCCGGCGCCAACATCCTCGAAGCCGTGGAGCGCGTGCGATCGCTGCTGCCCGCGCTGCAGGCCTCCATCCCGGCGGCCATCGACATCGAGGTGGTGTCCGACCGCACACCCACGCTGCGGGCTTCCGTCAAGGAGGTGGAGCGCGCGCTGCTGATCGCCGTGGCGCTGGTGGTGCTGGTGGTGTTCCTGTTCTTGCGCAACGGGCGTGCCACGCTCATCCCCAGCGTGGCGGTGCCGGTGTCGCTGGCAGGCACGTTTGGTGTGATGTACCTGGCAGGCTACACGCTCGACAACCTCTCGCTGATGGCGCTCACGGTGGCCACAGGCTTTGTGGTGGACGACGCCATCGTGGTGCTGGAGAACATCATGCGCCACATGGAGCGGGGCAAGACCGCGCTGCGGGCGTCGCTCGACGGCGCGCGTGAGATCGGCTTCACCGTGGTGTCGATGAGCATCTCGCTGATTGCGGTGTTTGTGCCCATCTTGTTCATGGGCGGCATCGTGGGGCGGTTTTTCCGCGAGTTTGCCATCGTCATGTCCTCGGCCATCCTGGTGTCGATGGTGGTGTCGCTCACCACCACACCCATGATGTGCGCCGCGCTGCTCAAGCCCCACAGTCCGGTAACGGCGCGGCGCAGGGGCTGGGCTGCGGCCTTCAGCCATCGGATCGGTCGCTGGGTGGATCGTATGCAGGTGCGGGGCATGCGCCTGTACCGCCGCAGCCTGGCCTGGTGCCTGCGCCACCAGCCCGTGGCCCTGCTGGCGCTGGTGTGTGTGGTGGGGCTCAACGTGTACCTCTACACCGCCATCGACAAGGGCTTCATGCCCGAGCAGGACACCGGGCGCATCTCGGGCTTCATCCGGGCCGACCAGGCCACGTCCTACCAGGCCATGGAGCAGCGGCTGCAGCGTTTCCTGTCCATCGTGCAGGCCGACCCGGCCGTGGAGCATGTGACTGGCTTCACGGGCGGCTGGCAGCGCAATGCGGCGCAGATGTTCATGACCCTCAAGCGTGGGCCGGGGCAGGAGAGTTCGGAGGCCGTGATAACGCGGCTGCGCGAGCAACTCAAGAACGAGCCGGGCGCGCGCCTTTTTATGGTGCCGCAGCGTGACATCCGCATTGGCGGGCGGCAGAGCGGTGCCTCGTTCGACTACACCCTGCAGGCCGACGACATTGGCGACCTGCGCACCTGGGAGCCACGCATCCGCCAGGTGCTGAGCCAGCTGCCCGAGCTGGAGGACGTGAACAGCGACGTGCAGGACTTTGGCCTGCAGACCTCGCTGGTCATCGACCGCGATGCCGTGACCCGGATGGGCCTGACCATGGCGCAGATCGACGCCACACTCAACAACGCCTTCGGCCAGCGCCAGGTGGGCGTGATCTACAACCCGCTCAACCAGTACCGCGTGGTCATGGAGGCCGCGCCGCGCTACCTGCAGAACCCCGAGACGCTGCGCGGCTTCTTTTTCGTTAACAGCCAGGGGCAGCAGATTCCGCTCACGGCGTTTGCGCGCATCACCACTACCAACACACCGCTGTCGGTCAACCACGACCGGGGCACACCCGCCAGCAGCATCAGCTTCAGCCTGGCGCCGGGGGTATCGCTGTCGCAGGCCACCGAGGCGGTGAACAACGCGGTGGCCGAACTGGGCGTGCCGGTGTCGGTGCGTGGCTCGTTCAGCGGCACGGCGGGGGCGTTCCAGGACGCGCTGGCGGGCCAGCCGTTGCTGATCCTGGCAGCCATCATCACCATCTACCTGGTGCTGGGCATGTTGTACGAGAGCCTGGTGCACCCCATCACCATCCTGTCCACGCTACCCTCTGCGGGGGTGGGCGCGTTGCTGGCGCTCATGCTGTTCAAGACCGAGTTCTCGCTCATCGCACTCATTGGCGTGATCCTGCTGATCGGCATCGTGAAGAAGAACGCGATCATGATGATTGACTTTGCCCTCACGCGGCAACGCCAGCAGGGGCAGCCGGGCCGGGCGCCCGTCACAGCCGCGCAGGCCATCTACCGCGCCTGCAACCTGCGGTTGCGCCCCATTTTGATGACCACCGTGGCCGCCATCTTTGGGGCCCTGCCGCTGGCCCTGGGGCGGGGCGATGGTGCAGAGCTGCGCCAGCCGCTGGGCATTGCGATTGTGGGCGGCCTGCTGGTAAGCCAGTGGCTCACGCTCTACACCACGCCGGTGGTGTATGTGGCGCTCGACCGGCTGCGTGCGCGCGTGCTGCGGGCGGTGGGGCGGCGCCGCAAGCCAGCGGGCGCCGCGCCTGCGGTCCCGGTGGTATTGCAAGGAAACGACGGATGACCTCTTTCACTTTTTCACGTCGGGTCGCCTGGCCTGCGCTGGTGGCCAGCGGCCTGTGGCTGGCGGGCTGCGCGCAGACGCCGCCGTACGAGCGGCCCACCATGGACATTCCTGCCGCTTACAAAGAGCAGGCCGCCGCCCAGGCCCAGGGCATCTGGAAGCCCGCGCAGCCACAGGCCTCCACCGCCTTGCCCGAGACCTGGTGGACCGTGTACGGCGACGCTGTGCTGGACCGCCTGCAGCAGCAGGCCGAGGCCAACAGCCCCACCCTGGCGCAGAGCGCTGCCCGCCTGCGTGCGGCCCAGGCGGCTGTGACCAGCAGTGGCGCTGCGGCCTTGCCCACCGTGGGGGCCAATGCCAGCAGCAGCCGCGCGCGCAGCGGCACGCAGCTGAGCAATCAGGGGGATGGCAGCAGCACCGCGCGCATCAGCACCAGCCATTCGCTGGGCCTGTCTGCCAGCTGGGAGCTGGACCTGTGGGGTCGCATCTCTGCCGGGGTGAGTGCGGCGCAGGCCAGCGCCCAGGCCAGCGCCGACGACCTGGCCGCTGCGCGCCTGTCGCTGCAGGCTGCCGTGGTGCAGACCTATTTTTCGCTGCGCGCGGCCGAGGCCCAGGCTGCGCTGCTGGGCGAGACGCTCAAGGCCTACGACCGCAGCTGGGAGCTGACGCGCAACCGCCAGGCGGCCGGTGTGGCGTCCAGCGCCGATGTGGCGCAGGCGGAGGCGCAGTACAAGTCCACCCAGGTGCAGCTGCTGGAGGCCCAAACCACGCGCAGCCAGCTGGAGCACGCGCTGGCGGCGCTGCTGGGGCAGGCGCCTGCCGCCTTTGCGCTGGAGCCCACCGCCGCGCTGCCTGCACCGGCTGACGTGCCCCAGTCCTTGCCGTCCGACCTGCTGCAGCGCCGCCCCGATATTGCCGCTGCAGAACGCCGCGTGGCGGCGGCCAACGCGCAGATCGGCGTGGCGCGTGCGGCGTATTTCCCCACGCTCACGCTGTCGGCAGCGGGGGGCTTCCGGGGATCGCCCCTGGCCGACCTGTTCAGCGCGCCCAACCTGTTCTGGTCGCTGGGGCCTGCGCTGGCGGCGTCGATTTTTGATGGCGGCGCGCGCAGTGCCGCCGTAGAGACGGCCCGCGCCAACCACGCGCAGGTCACGGCCGCCTACCGCCAGACGGTGCTGACCGCGCTGCAGGAGGTGGAGGACAACCTCACGGCCGCCGCTGCGCTGGCGCAGGAGGAGCAGCTGCAGCGCGAGGCCACCGCCGCTGCGCAGCGTGCGCTGGACGTGGTGGAGAACCAGTACCGTGCGGGCACCGTGGGTTACCTGAATGTGCTGGCGGCCCAGACCACCGTGCTGTCGTCACAGCGCAGCCTGATCGACGTGAAGAGCCGCCGCCTGACGGCAGTGAATGCGCTGCTGAAGAATGTGGCTGGGCGCTGGGAGGCGCTGCCGCCCGCTTGAAGCCCGCCTGAACTGCGGGCGCAGCTACATCGCCTTGAATAGGTGCGCGTAGAGGCGGCTCACCGGCAGCCGCTCGGGCCGCCCGCGCAGGCTGATGTGCTGCTTGCCCGCCTCGTCGCGCGTGACGGTGGCAATGGCCGTGGCGCGCACCAGGGTGCTGCGGTGCACCTGCCAGAACTCCTGCGGGTCGAGCTGCTCGATCAGCTCCTTGAGCGCGGTGCGGATCAGGTATTCACGCTCGGCCGTGAGCACGCGCACGTACTTGTCGGCCGCCTCGAAGTACACAACGTCCGCCACCGGCACCATCTGGATCTGCGTGCCATGGCTGGCCTGGATCACGCTCAGCCGCGTTGCGGCGGTGGCAGGCGCGGCGGCGGGTGCAGTGCCCACGCCGGGAGCGCCCAGCAGCGCGCGCAGCTGGGCCATGGTGGCTTCGAGTTCGGGTGAGGGCAACGCCGCCGAAGGTGCAGCGGGTGGTGCACCGGTTGCTGCAACGGCTGAGACACGCTGGGCCAGCAGGCCCTGCACCTTGGCCACGGTGCGCGCCAGCCGGTCGGCCTGGATGGGTTTGAGCAGGTAGTCCACCGCCTGCGCTTCAAACGCCTGCACGGCGTACTGGTCGTAGGCCGTGGCAAACACCAGCGCCGGAAAGGGCAGGTCATCCGGCCATGCGTCGGCCAGTTCGGCGGCAGCCTCGATGCCGCTCTGGCCGGGCATGCGGATGTCGAAGAACAGCACGTCGGGCCGCAAGTCCAGCGCCTGCCGCACCGCCGAGCGGCCGTCGCCCACCAGGGCCACCACTTGCAGCTGTGGCCATGCGCGGGCCAGGTCCTGCTGCAGGGCAGCGGCCAGCAGCGGTTCGTCTTCGGCAATCAGGGCACGCGGGGCTCGCTCTGTCATGGTGCGGCGGCAGATTTCAAGGGAAAAGTGACGGTAGCGCTAGTGCCATTTGGCTCTATTGCTATTAATTCAAGAGCGCCTGCAGCGCCGTGCAGCGTGGCCAAGCGCTCGCGCACCTGGGCCAGGCCAAAGCTCTGGCCGGGGCCTGGCACGGGCAGGGTGGCGGGAATGCCCGCCCCGGTGTCTTGTACCTCGATGACCAGCAACAGGCCTTGGGGGCTTGCCTGGGTGCTTGCACGTACGGTGATGTGGCCGCCTTCCACCTGGGGCTCCAGCCCGTGGCGGATGGCGTTTTCCACCAGCGGCTGCAGCAGCAGCGGTGGCACGGGCACGTCGCGCAGCGTGTCGGGCAGGTCCAGTGTGTAGGCCATGCGTGGGCCCATGCGCACGGCCATCAGCTCCAGATAGTCGCGCAGGCGCTCAAACTCCAGCGCCAGCGGGTGCTGGGTGCTGCGCGATGCGCTGAGCGTGGCGCGCAGGTAGGCAATCATGCGGTCCAGCATGTGCTGCGCCCGGGCCGGGTCGGTGCCGATGAGCACGCGCAGGTTGGCCAGGGTGTTGAACAGCATGTGGGGTTCCAGCTGGGTCTCCAGCAGCTTCAGGCGCGATTCGCTGGCGTGCATGCGCGCCTCGGCCATCTTGCTCTCCAGGTAGGCCGACTTGTTGACGGCGTAGAAGTAGAACGTGCCCACCAGCCCCGCAATGGCCGTGATGAGGATGGACGTGCGCTGGTCTGCTCCGGAGATCAACGCCCCCGGCGGGTAGAAGTGAAAGTAGTGCACGCACAGCGCGTCGGCCAGCAAGGTGCCCGCTAGGTAACCCACGACAATGCCCACCAGGACCAGCGCAATGCCCTGCCAGCCGTGTGGCCAGCCCGTTTCGGCGGCGGAGGGTATCAACTCTCGCCCCAGGTCGATGATGGCCCAGGTGAAGGTGCCGATCAGCACCGAATACACCACGGGCGGCCCATAGGGCTTGTCGGGCATGAACGTGCACTGGATGGTGGCCACGACCAGTGTGAAGGCCACCACCTGCAGGTAGTGCCGCAGCTTGCTGACCCCGTTGAACTCGTGGCGCAGCTTCATGGCCGGTCTTGGCGGCGCTGCAGGGCCTCGCGCTCGCGCTGCACCATGCGCTCGCGCAGGCCGCTGCCAGAGCCCAGCAAAAACACCGACACCCCATGCAGCACCAGCCCCAGCCCCCAGCCCAGCAGCGGGTACACCGACCACGGGCGTGTGCCAAACGCATAGCGCGACATGGCAAAGATGAGGGCGTTGACCAGCACGAAGGCCATCGCATGCAGGTACCAGCCCAGCTTGGCGTTGGCGCGGCGGCGGGCGAGTTGGTCGAGGTCTTCGGGTGTCATTGGCATGGAGCTTTGCATTCTAGGCGGCTCAATGGGCGCAGCAACGCGCCAGCATGGGCGTGGTCAGGGTCGTTGCGATGGCGTCGCCGGTTTCAGCGGCTGCAGATGCGTGGCAAAGAACGCCACGGTGCTTGCATCCACCCGCGGCAGCACGCTGCGGTCAAAGCCGGGCGGGTCGCCCAGCAGCTCACGGGTCAGGTCGTTCATGCGGTCCAGGGGCGGCATGGGCGACAGCATGATGCCGTGGCTGCCGTCCTGCAGGTCGGCAAGGTGGGTGCAGCGGTCCTGGCACGCGGCCAGCACGGCGCTGCTGTGAAAGCGTGGAATCTGGTTGACGTCCTTGCCCGCGGTGATGAGCCCCAGCGCGATGCGGGGGGTGGCCAGGCTGTCCATGTCGAAGTCGGCCGCAAACGGCACCACGGCCACCGTGGCCGCCACGCGCGGGTCGGTGTGTGCATACAGCGTCTCGTCGCCAAAGCGGTGGCGGATGATGGTGATGGCCACGGCCTTCTTGATGCCGTCCAGCCAGTTGCCGTGCAGGCGGGTGGTGAAGCCGACGCAGGACGAAAAATCCTCCGCCAGATGGGCCTCGCAGTGCTGCTTGAAGCGGGCGGGAGACCATTGCCCCCCGGCAAACACCAGGGCGGTGTGGCCCCCGGCCGAACCACCGAACACGCCCACCTTGTCCAGCGCCAGCAGCGGCGCCAGGCGCGCGTCCTGTGCGACGGCATCCACTGCGCGGGAGACCTCGGCGGGGCGGCGCTTCCAGCTCTCCGGGCCGGGGGTGGAGTGGTCTTTGTAGTTGTCGCCCGCATGCTCTGGCAGGGCCACCACAAACCCGGCCTGCACCAGCGCACGGGCCAGGTCGGTGTGCACCCAGGGGCTGCCGCCAGAGCCGTGCGACACCACCACCAGACGGCCGTTACCCGCCACGGGTGTGCCCTGCCAGGCCAGCTGCAGCGCAAAAGGGCCGCGCTGCACGGGCTGGTCGGCCTCTTGTGCCGGATAGAACACCGTGACGGGGCCGTCGCCCTGTTGCCCGGGCAACTCTGCGAGACCCACGCCTGCATGGGCGGGGCTGGCTGTGATGACGGCTGCGGCCAGCAAGGCCAGGCACCAGGCCATCCAGGTTTTTGTCATGGCCGTGTTTTTGTTGGGAGGAGTCATCATCAGCCGATCAGCGGGGGTTTTGCGCAGCAGCCAGTCGGTCGCGTTCCGCCTGCACCATGCGCTCGTGCAGGTCGCTGCCACCCGCAAGAACGAACACCACCACGCCATGGATGGCCAGGCCGATGCCCCAGCCCAGGGCCGGGAACACCGCCCAGTGCCGCCCGCTGCCCACCGACAGTGCGACCAGCAGCAGGTTGACGAGCAGGTACACGCTGGCATGGATGTACCAGCCCATTTTGGCCCCGGCACGGCGGCGTGCCAGACGTTCGAGGGGATCGGTAGTGAAGGTGTGGTTGCGCATGGGGTGCTCCTGTGCGGAGGGATCGTTACGGGGGGCTCAGGCGGTGGCGGGTGATGTCGCCAAGGGGGCGCTGCGCTGAACCAGCTTCCACAGCCGCAGCGCGCGGGCCGCAAACAGACCGTTGAACACGCCATACAGCGCAGCGATCTGCAGTGCAAAGCCGCTGTCGCGTGCCAGGGCGGGTTGCAGGGCCAGCTCCACACCCACGAGGTATTTGGTGAGGAAGATGCCCAGGATCAAGGCCAGCGGCATGGCGCTGCCCGGAATGTAGAAGCAGCGTGACTTGCTTTCGTACAGCGTGCCCTGGGGCGCTGCAGGTTGCAGCCACAGCGCCACGCTGGCGATGAACACGGCGGCCACCAGCCAGGCGACCACCGGCAGCAAGGCCTGGCCAGCGCCGCCAAAGGCCGAGGCGATGCCATACACCGACAGGCCGGTCATCGCCACCGGCATGACCATGGCCCGCACCAGGCTCACGTTGCGGGCCAGCAGCTGGCTGCCGCCCAGCCAGAGCAGACCGGCCAACAGGGCCCAGACCCAGTAGGGAGTGTTTTCGATGATGCGACCCAGCATCTGGGGTTGTTGGACAAGGAGGTTGAGCAGCATGGTGGTCGTCCTGTTGTAAACAATGAATGGAGGGGTGGGGTCAGATCAGTCCGAGTGCGGACCAGACCGTGTGGCCCAGAAGACGGTCGGGCAGCAGCGTGAAGCCGCCAGCCACCACACAGGCGCCGATGTAGGTGCGTTGCATCATCTTGCGGTGGCCGACGATGTTGCGGCGGGCGAGGAACACAAAGGCCATGGCCAACATGCCCAGGGTGACGGGGATCAGCAGGTGAATCAGACCGAAGCTGCCCCAGCGCGGGCCGGGGCCGCCGGTGATGAAGAGGGCCGACACGGCAGTGGCCACCATCAACGTGACCCAGGCGTAGCCGGCCGCGCGGTGCAGGCGGGGGCGCTGCGTGGCCCCTTGGCGGGCCCACAGGGCAATGGGGCCGATGGCAACGGCCGCCAGCGCGGCGGCAAGATGGATGGCGATGACGGGGGTGATTTGCATGGCGGGGCTCCTGGCGGGTTCGATGGAACGAACTGTGCCGATGCCCTTCCCGGGGCGCCACAGCCCTGCGACGAAATGCAGCCCACCGGGCGTGAAATGCAGCCACGCGGAGTGAGTGGCGGGCGGATTGGGCCGCCAGAAGCAACGCGGCGGGCGTTTTGCCAGGGGGGGCTGGAGCCCACGGCGGATAATCCCGCACCTATTTGCAAGGAGTGCGCGTGGACGTTGTATTGCTGGTCAAGGCCGCCATCATGGGGGTCGTCGAGGGGTTGACGGAGTTTTTGCCCATCTCTTCCACCGGGCACCTGATCCTGGCCGGGTCGCTGCTGGGGTTTGACGATGCCAAGGCCAAGGTGTTTGACATTGCCATCCAGACGGGTGCCATTTTTGCGGTGATCCTGGTGTACTGGGCCAAGATCCGCTCCACGCTGGTCGCCTTGCCCACCGAGCGCCAGGCCCAGCGATTTGCGCTCAACGTGTTCATCGCCTTCGCGCCTGCCGTGGTGCTGGGGCTGCTGTTTGGCAAGGCCATCAAGGCACACCTGTTCACACCGGTGGTCGTGGCCAGCACCTTCATCATTGGTGGCTTCATCATCCTGTGGGCCGAGCGGCGGCCGCCCTCGGCCACCCGCATCCACAGCGTGGACGCAATGACGCCGCTCGATGCCATCAAGGTCGGCCTCGTGCAGTGCCTGGCCATGATTCCTGGCACCAGCCGCAGCGGCGCGACCATCATCGGAGGCATGCTGCTGGGCCTGTCGCGCCAGGCGGCGACGGACTTTTCGTTCTTCCTGGCCATCCCCACGTTGATTGGCGCCGGGGTATACAGCCTGTACAAAGAGCGCGCGCTGCTGTCGGCGGCCGACATTCCGCTGTTTGCCACGGGGCTGGTGTTCTCCTTCCTCAGCGCGTGGCTGTGTGTGCGCTGGTTGTTGCGCTACATCAGCAGTCACAGTTTTGTGCCGTTTGCCTACTACCGCATCGTGTTCGGCGTCATCGTTCTGGTGACCGCGTGGACCGGCTGGGTGCAGTGGGCCGACTGATAATCGGGCCATGCGTTTCATTACCGGTCGGGTCTCCTTTCCCTTGATTTCCTTGCGGGCGCTGGCGCTCGCCGGCTTGTCGGTCAGCCCCTGGGTGGGCGCCCAAGGCTTGCCAGAGGCGGCCAGCACCGAAAGCACGGTGTCCGACAAGGCAGAGAGCCAGCAGGCTGCGGCTCCCAAATTCAACTACGCGATCGGCGCCATCGTGGGCAGCAGCCCCGACTACGCCGGGGGCGATGGCCGCAAGAACAGCCTGCGGCCCGCCTGGGCCATCGAGTACGGCCGGTTTCGCCTGAGCACTTCGCGCGGCAGCGCCTTCATGGGCCACGGCCTGGGGCCCCGCGAGTCCGGCGCCAGCGCCACGCTGGCGCAAAGCGACCGCTTCAGCCTGAGTGCAGCCTTGCGCATTGACAAGGGCCGTGACGGCTCGGATGCTCCCATCCTGGTGGGGTTGCCGTCAGTGCGGTCCACCCTGCGGGCACGGATCAGCGCGGGCTATGCCATCACCGACCGCTGGGCCGTGGGGGCCGGGGTTTCGCAAGACATCTTGGGCCGCGACGGCGGCGCGCAATGGTCTACCAGCGTTGGCTACACCTGGCCCGTGACGGAGCAGACCAAGGTCAGCTTCGGGGCGGGCGCGAGCTTTGGGGACCGCACCTACGTGCGGGGGCATTTTGGGGTGCCGGCCGGTGGCAGCAGCCCCTTGCCTGCGTTCGAGCCACGCGGCGGGCTGTACAGCGTAGATGCCGGGGTGGAGGTGATGACGGCGCTCAACCGGCACTGGGTGGTGCTGGGCGCGGCCCGCGTGTCGCAGCTGCAGGGCGATGCGCGCCGCAGCCCGTTGACCGTGCAGCCGGTGGGCTATTCGGTCTCCGTGGGGCTGGCCTACCGGTGCTGCCGCTAGGCGCATCCGCTGTGGCAAGGGTTCAACGGGAGCGGTTGTGCCTGGCGAAAGTGCTAAGCTGCCGCTCACAGACAGTTACGCCCAGGCGGCCGCACCCCGTGCCATCACCCTGTCGTGGTGTGTGAAGCTGCCCCTCCGCTGATCCTTTCCCCCACTGGGGTATTGCCGCATGACGCCAGAAGCGCCTGAGTTGTCCTCGCACCCGGAGACCGCCCGCCAAAAGGTGTGGTCCAAGGCGGACCTGCTTGATGTAATCACCCGCAGCGCAGGCGCCACCATGGCTGTGATCGACCGCAGCCTGTCGATGATCTATGTGAACGACGAATACGCGCGCTGGTTCGGCACGGTGCCGGAGGAACTGGTCGGCAAGACACTGGTGGAGGTCTATGGCGAGCAGGACTGCGCCCGGTTCATGCCGTTTGTGAACCGCGTGCTCAGCGGCGAGCGGGTGCAGTACCAGCGCATGCTGCGCACGCCCTACGGCTTTGACGAGTGGCGCACCATCTGCCTGACGCCCTGGCACAACCCGCAAGGCGCGATTGACGGTTTCATCACCACGGCGCTGGACGTGCACGAGCTGCAGGTCACCATGAATGCGCTGCGCGCGGCCAACCAGCGCCTGTCTTCCCACATGGAGAACAGCCCCCTGGCCGTGGTGGAGATGGACCACCAGCTGCAGCTGCTGCATTGCTCGCAGCGCGCGGTGCAGCTGCTGGGATGGCTGCATGTGGCGGGACTGGAAGGGAGGCTGCTGACGGACCTGCTGGCCCCAGCCTCGATGGACGACAGCCTGCAGCAGGCGCTGCAGCGGCTGCAGTCCGGCCAGGAGTCCCAGAACCGGGCCGAAACCTGTTTTGTGCGCAGCGATGGCACAGAGGTGCACTGCGAGTGGTTCAACTCTGCCCTGACGGACGCCGACGGCCAGGTGACCTCCATCATGGCGCTGGTGCAGGATGTTTCCGCCAAGATCCAGATCGCGCGGCAGCAGCACTACCTGGCCAACCACGACTCACTGACCGGGCTGCTCAACCGGGCCGCGTTTCAGGGGCGGCTGGAGCAGTCGCTGCTGCATGCGCGGCACACCGAGGGGTCGGTGGCGCTGTTGTTCATTGACCTGGACGGGTTCAAGCACGTGAATGACGCCGAAGGCCACCGCGCGGGTGACGAGGTGCTGCGCATTGTGGCCCAGCGCATCGCCAGCACGGTGCGCGCGGGCGACACCATGGCGCGGCTGGGCGGTGATGAGTTTCTGGTGATGCTGGACCACGAGGTGACCCGCGAAGTGACCGACACCATCGGCCACCGCATCATCGACGCCCTGCAGCAAGGCATGACGGTGGACGGGCGCGAACTGCGCATTGGCGCCAGCATTGGTGTGGCGGTATACCCTCCGCTGGAGGGAGACATCGACGCGCTGATGAACCGTGCCGACCAGGCCATGTACGCTGCCAAACGGGCGGGTAAGGGCCGTCTGCATTACGCGTTGACGGCCTGAGCCCTTTTCCTCCCTCAGCGCCCCCGCAGAGCAGGGGCGCGGTATCACGGCAGTCGGATGCTTTGCTGGAAGTGGAAGAAGTTGCCGGGGTCGTAGGCCGCCTTGATCCGCTGAAGCTGCGGGTAGGCTGGGCCCCAGTAGGCAGAGGCAAAGTCGACCAGCCGCGCATCCGGGTAGTTCTGGTACACGTGGCCGTTCAGGAAGGGCCGCACGAGCTGCATGAAGCCGTCGAGCCAGGCTTCCATCTGGGCGCGCTCCGCCGGGTTGCGCCAGAACACATCCACCACCAGGTCGGCGTCGACATTGCGATGCACAAAGGCGCTGTCGGCCACCGGGTAGCGGTTGATGGCGCCGCCATAGGGCTCCAGATAGGCCAGCGACCAGGGGTTGGGCGACGTCTTGAAGTAGTCGATGATGCACTGCCAGTCGGCGGGCGAGAGCCGGGTGTTGATGTATCCGCTGGCCTTGGTTTCGGCGATCCCGTCCGGCAGGTTGTCGGGCAGGGTGTAGGGGTGGTCTTCCAGCCACACGTTCATGTCCGGATAGGTGCCGGTCTTGTCCACCAGCAGCTGCGCGCTGGGGATGGCCATCAGCGGTGCAATGGCTGCCAGCCCGTCCTCGCGGCTGCCGCAGAACATGCCCTGCACCATGTACACCGGCACACCGTTCTGGAAGCCCAGGTTCATCATGTAGCCCAATGCGTCGGGCGCACCGGTCTTCATGTAGCCGGCCTGCATCAGCGTGAGCACCTGGGCCGCGTGAATGGCGTCCCAGCTGATGGCCCAGGCCCAGACCTGGTCCAGCCGCTGCATGCGGTAGGTCACCTGCAGCACCACGCCAAAGTTGCCGCCGGTGCCGCCGCGCAGGGCCCAGTAAAGGTCGGAATGCTCCTGCGCGCTGGCGGTGACGATGGTGCCGTCGGCCAGCGCCACACGGAAGGAATCGACCAGGTCACTCTGGATGCCGAACGCGCGCGATGTGTAGCCGTAGCCGCCACCTTGTACAAAGCCCCCCACGCACACGCTGCCACAGGCGCCCGTGGGCACGTGCCAGCCCGTGTGGTTCATGGCGCCGTTAAAGTGGTCGAAGTCGGTGCCCGGCAGCACGTGCACGCGTTCACGTGCAGGGTCCAGCACCACGCCCTGCAAGTCGCTCAGGTCCACCACCATGCCGCTGTTGACCGAGTAGCCCGCGGTGCTGTGGCCACCACAACGCACGGCCACCCACACGCCATAGGTGCGGGCTACGGCCATGCACTCCAGCACATCGTTCTCGCAGGCGCAAAAGACGATGATCTCCGGATACGACTGGAAGGCTGGGTTTGACTCCTGCCGCGCTGCGTTGTAGTCGGGGCTGGATGGCAGCACGATGCGCCCTACGATGCGCGCCTCCAGAGCGGCCACCGCCTCCCATGTGAGCACCGGCGTGCTGGCCTGCGCAGCGCTCAACGCCGGCTGTTTTGCCGCCAAAGATAAAAAGTGTGCGACGCGTGCGTCTTTGGCAAGGCGGGCCGAACTTTTGCGATGGGCCATGGCGAGCGATCCTTCAGGAAGTTGCGAAGCCCCGGGTGTACCGGAGCAGGAGCGCTTTGACCAGAGGGAAATGGCAGGCGTGTCTTTCAGCCCGCTGCTGGGCAACCACCTCCGGATCGTGAAAACGATCTCAGGACGACGACAGCGCGAGGTCGCCCGTGTTGCGCCGCAGGCAGAACTTGCCGCCCTGTTTGCCGCTGTACATGGCGGCATCGGCCAGCTTGAGCAGGCCAATGGCGTCGGTGCTGTCGTGCGGCGCGATGGCATACCCAATGGTCAGACCGATCTCCACCTGCACGTTGTTCAGCGAAAACGGTGAGCGGAATGCATCCAGCAGCTTGTGGCCCAGCTCTTGCGCCTGCTGCAGGCTGTGCAGCTGTCCAGCCATCACCACGAACTCGTCGCCACCCAGGCGAGCCACCAGGTCACTTTGGCGCACATGGCCTTGCAGGCGCCGGGTCACGGCCACGAGCAGCTCGTCGCCCACGTCGTGGCCATGCTGATCGTTGACGGGCTTGAATCCGTCGAGGTCCATCACGTACACAGCCAGCATTTTTTCTGCGCTACAGCGCGACAGGGCCGATGCGAGCGAGATATTGAGCCCGCGCCGGTTGGGCAGGCCGGTGAGCGGATCGGTGTGGGCGAGTGAGCGCATCACGTCGCGCTCGCGGTTGGCGTCCAGCGCCTCCAGCCGCAGCGCCTTGGTGCGCAAGCCCAGCACACGCATGAACAGCAGCATGTCCAGCGTGGCGCCAAACTGGAACGAGTGCAAGGTCCAGAAGTTCACCGGCACCCAACCCTGGATCACGCCAATGACCGTGGCGGTGGCCAAAAAATACAACAGCCAGGCGAGCAGCAGGGTGGAGCCCACCGGGTCGCCCAGCCTTGCGCGGCGCACCGCCCCCGGAATGCCCATGAGCGCTGGCACCAGCCCCAGGATGCTGACGATGCCTGTCACTGCGCGGGTGCTGAGCAGGTCGAGGGCATACAGAGCAGCCAGCACCACGCACAGCACTGCGCCGCCACGCATGCTGCGCAGCAGCCAGCTGCGGGGCCTGTCACCCGCCAAGGCCTGGCTGATGAAGAGAAAGGAGCCACAGGTGGCCGTGAGCGCAGCCAGACTGGCTGCATGCAACTCCACCCATGGCATATCGCGCCACAGGTACTGCGTGCCCAGGCCGAACAGGTGTAGCGAAAACAGCAGGCTCCCCGCAATGAGCAGTGCGTACTGTATGAACAGCACGTCGCGCAGATTGAGCCACTGCGCCAGGCTGTAGATCAGCAGGCACAGCGCCAGCCCGGTAAGGATGCCCTGCAGCATCTGCTCGTTCAGAGCCTTGCTGTGCCAGGTGGTGGGCTTGTTCATTGTGATGGGCAGCACCATTGCGCCCCGGGTCTCCACGCGCAGCAGCAGGTCGTAGGTGTGTCCGGGCAACATGGCCACGGGCAGTGCATGGGTGCGGCTGCGCAGCGGGCGCTGGGTGTAAGGCTGCAGGCTGCCCAGCGTGGCCTGCTGGGTCACATGGCCGTCTGCAGCCAGGTACACCTCGATGCGTTGCAGCACGGGATAGTCGATGTCCAGCACCCACAGGCCGTTGGATGTCACGGGCACGGTGACCGGGATGCGTACCCACACCGGCTCGGCCCGCACGCCCAGGGTGCCGCTGGTTCCGGGTGGGGCCTGAAAGCGTGACAACTCCGCAAGGACATCATTCACGAGCAGGGTGCCGGAGGGGTCTGGCAGCACAGTGACGGCGGGCCAGGCCTCGATGGAAAGCAGGTCATCCCGCAGTTCAAGGGGGGCTGCCCGCGCACTGGTCGGTAGGGCTGCCAGCAGAAGACACAGTGCCGACAGCAGGCAGGCCACTCGCCACCAGCTGGCAAGAACCGGGCGATGCACAAACCCACTCAAGCGCGTGTACGTCATGAGGCCAGCGCCAGTTCGCCCGGGTTGCGGCGGATGCAGTGTTTGCCACTCTCCTTGCCTGTATACATGGCTGCATCCGCGAGCCGGACCAGGTGCTGTGCATCGTCACTGTCCAGCGGTGCCAGCGCGTAGCCGATGGTCAGGCCCACCTGGATGGAGAGGTGGCTCAGCCGGAACGGCTTTTCAAATGCATGCAGCAAGGCCCGCCCCAATTCCTGGGCTTGTTCGGGGGTGGCCAGCTCGCGCGCCATGACAATGAATTCGTCCCCGCCCAGCCTTGCCACCAGGTCGGTGTGCTGTCGCACATTGGCCTCCAGCCGGTGGCCCACCGCCACCAGCAGGTCGTCGCCCACATCGTGGCCATAGGTGTCGTTGACTGGCTTGAAACCGTCCAGGTCCATCAGGTAGAGCGCTACCAGGCGTTGGGGGCTGGCCTGCGCCAGCGCCGATTGCAGCGCCATTTGCATGCCGCGGCGGTTGCACAGCCCGGTCAGTGAGTCTGTGTAGGCCAGCGAGCGCATGGTGTCGCGCTCGCGCAGCGCTTCAGAGGCCGCGTGGCGCAAGGCGGCAGAGCGTTGACCCAGCACCCGCAGGAACAGCAGCATGTCAGCCGCTGCGCCGAGCTGGAAGGAGTGCAGCGTCCAGAAATTGACCGGCAGCAGGCCTTGCACCAAGCACACCATGGTCACGGCCGCCGTGAAGTACGCAACCCAGGCCGCGAGCAACGTGGTGCTGACGGAGTCCCCCCGGCGTGCCCGCGCTACTGCGATGGGCAGGCTGATGAGAGAGGGTAGGGGGCCCAGGACGCTGATGATGGCGGTGGTGGTCCGGGTGTTGATCAGATCGACCAGGAAGGCCACGAGCAGCACCAGGCTCAGCACTGCCCCCGCCTGCATCACCCTCAGGAACCGGCTGTGTGGCATGTGGCCCATCAGCGCATGGCCCATGAACAGGAACGAGCCCGCAATGGCCAGCAGCCCCGCCGCCCCAGCTGCGTGAACTTCGATCCAGAGCCGGTCGCTCCAGAGGAATTGGGTGCCAACGCCGAAGAACTGCAGCGAGAACCCGGCACTGCCCACCACCAGCATGCAGTAGTAGAGAAACAGCTTTTCGCGCTGGCTGACCCACTGGGTGAAGCTGTAGACCACCAGGCACAGGGCCAGCCCGGCCAGCACGCCCTGGAACATCTGCTCCCGCAGCGACCGGTGCACCAGGTAGGGCGCCTTGCTCAGGGTGATGGGCACGATCATCGCGCCCGAGGTTTGCACGCGGATCAGCAGTTCATAGGGAGTGTCGGCTGCCAGGTCCAGCGTCATCGCTGGGGTGCGGCCCCGCAGCGGGCGCTCGGAATAGGGGCGCAGGTTGCCCAGCGCGGCGTGTTGAGTCAGACGGCCTTGCTGGGTCAGGTAGATGTCGACTTCGTTGAGCACCGCAAAATCGATGTTCACGATCCATTCATTGCCCGACGCCACGCGCGACATCAGCGGCACGCGCAGCCAGATGGCCTCCTTGCGCACACCCAGGCTGCCGCCACGGCTGGGGGGCTCTGCAAAGTCAGGCAAGCGTTCCAGTGCGTCTTGCACGCCCCATTGCAAAGATGGGTCGGCCAGCAACGTGGCCACCGACCACACGTTCACCGGGCGGGCATCGGCTGGCAGAACGAGCGGGCCGGGTTCAGCGGCCCGCGCAGTGGGCAGGGCCAGCACCTGCCACAGTGCCAGTACCAGCAGCCACAGCAGGGGGTGCCAGGGTGTCGGCTGACTGGGGAGCAGGGCGTTGCGTTGCATCGTCGTCATGCCAGTGCAGCCGTGGCGGGGATGCGCCGCACCGAGTGCTTGCCGCCTTGTTTGCCCGCGTACATCGCCGTGTCTGCATGCCGCAGCAAGCCCTGCGGGTCGTCACTGTCGAGGGGGGCCAGCGCGTACCCGATGGTCAGGCCCACCTGGATGCGCAGATGGCTCAGCGTAAAAGGGTGCTCAAAGGCCCGCAGCAGCGAGCGGCCCAGGTCCTCCGCCTGCTCGGGCGTGGCCAGGTCGCGGGCCATGATGATGAATTCGTCACCGCCGAGCCGAGCGACCAGGTCGGTCTGGTGCCGCACATTGGCCAAGAGGCGGTGGCCCACGGCCACCAGCAGGTCGTCGCCCACATCGTGGCCGTGCGCGTCATTGACGGGCTTGAATCCATCCAGGTCCATCAGATAGACCGCGACCAGCCGCTGCGGGGAACAGTGGGCCAGCGCGGCATGCAATGCGTGCTGGAGGCCGCGCCGGTTGCTCAGGCCGGTGAGCGGATCGGTGTTGGCCAGTGACTGCATCAGATCCCGCTCGCGCATGGCCTCCTGGGCCTGGGCCTGGGCCGCGCGGGCGCGCAAGCCCATCACGCGGAAGAACAGCAGCATGTCCAGCGTGGCGCCAATCTGGAACGAGTGGAGTGTCCAGAAATTGGCAGGAATCCAGCCTTGCACCAGGCACACCATCGTTCCGGCGGCCACGCCAAAGGCGATCCACGCCACCAGCAGGGTGGCGCCAATAGGGTCCTTGTGCCGCACTCGCGCCATGGCAGCAGGCAGGCTGATGAGCGAGGGAAGGGCGCCCGCCAGACTCATGAAGGCAATGGCAAGGGGCACGGTCAACCAGCCCACTACCAACGCGATATAGACCGCTGCGGTGACGGCCGCACCCACCCGCATGGTGCGCGCATACCGGCTGCCCGGAGTGTCGCCGGCCAGCGTGTGGCCCAGGAACAGAAACGATCCCGCCAGCGCCATCAGTCCTGCTGCCGGACCCGAATACCGGTCCATCCACGGGTTATCGGGCCACAGATACTGCGGGCCGACGCCAAAGAACTGCAGCGAAAAGCCCGCACTGCCCAGCACCACCAACGCATAAAAGCCGAACATGCGATCACGCTGAGTGACCCACTGGATCAGGCTGTACGCGAAGAGGCAGAAGGCCAGCCCGTTGAGCAGGCCCTGCAGCATCTGCTCGCGCAGGGCCTGGCGCAGGTGAATGGGCATTTCGCTGACCGTGATGGGCAGAATCAGCGGGCCGGTGGCCTGGACCCGTATCAGCAGGTCGTAACGTTGCCCCGGCTGCAGGTCGAAGGCCATCGCAGGCGTGCGGCCAGCCAGCTGCGCTGGATCGGACTGGCGTGCTCGGGCCTGCTGAAGCAGCTTGCCACCCCGGGCCAGGTACAAATCGGCCCTGAGCGAGCTGTAGCCAATGTTGACCACCCACGGGGTGCGCAGCGCCTCGGGCGCAACCAGGGGGATATGCAGCCACATGGCCGCCTTGTGTACGCCCAGCGAGTTGTTGCTCCGTGCTGGAGCCTTGAACTCGTCCAGGCGGTCCAGCATGTCCTGTACCGAGAGCTCGTAGGTGGGGTCTGCCTTGAGGGTGATGGCCTCCCAGGCATCCACCTGCGGACTGTCCTGTGTGAGCACCAAGGGTTCGCCCGCCTGTGCGCTCCGGGGTAGGGTTGCAGCCAGGAGTACCAGCAGACACAGCACCCACGTTGCCACGCCGCAACACATGCACCGCAAGCGGGCCAGCATCGGAAGGTTGCGCGGCAGCGGTTGCATTGGCGTGGTGGCTAGGGCGATGTGGCTTGCTGTGCCTGGCCTGTCTGGCCCGCCTGCGCGGGCTTTGCCTTGCCAGCCAGGCCCCGGCTCCAGCTGCCAGAGGTGGTCAGCCGATCCTCGATGCGGTTGAGCCAGCCGGGGGCATGGGGGTCGTCGCTCCAGCTGTGCACCACGGTGTCCACCTGGTTGAGCAGTTCAGTGGGCAGTTGCAGCGGACGCGTCTGGCTCATCAGCACCCGGCTCATGAAGTGGTAGCCCAGCGCCCGCGTGAGCATGCGCACGATCGAAAAACGCGGCAGCAGCAAACCCACCACCGCATCGATGGCGCGGGCCAGCAGCAGAACGCACCAGAACAGCAAGGCCGACAGCCACGGAACGGGCTGATTCAACCCCAGGTCCTCGGCGGTTTCTCGCCCGCACAGGTAGCGGGTCATGAGCTGCGGGAAGGGCTTGACGATGCGCCAGGGCAGCGCGTTGGCCATGGTCTGCATCAGGGCCTGCCCCAGGGCCGGGCGCGGGTCGGGCGTGACCGGCTCTGCGCGGCCACGGGCCTGCATCAGTGTCATCAGTGCATCGCCTTGCGCCATCGTTTCCACCATCAGGGAGCGGTCGATGCCAAGAACGTGACCCACCACGTTCCAGGCGTGGAGGTAGGCTTCTTCGTCGCCGGGCGGCAGACCGAGACCCAGCCGACGCATGCTGCGCAGGAACACGTAGCCGAAGGTCAGCAGCGTGTAGGCCAGCTCCTCCTGGTTGCAGGGCAGACCTTTGGCGGCCAGATTCCAGCCACGTGCATACAGGGTCTGGTACATGACGGACCGGCCACCACCAGCGGGGGCTGCACGCGGCACCACCAGGCCGTCTCCGCCAGCCTTCCATTGCGCGATGGCATGTTCGGGGCTGCCGTGCAGGATGAGATTGCGCACCGTGGCGTGGATCAACCGCACCTTGAGTACCTGCGCCACACCGGCACCCCGTGGGCTGAGGCCTCCGTGCAGCATCACCGGGAAGATCATGGCCGCCGTGGAACGGATGCGGTATTCGGTGTTCTGTTCCAGCTGGCCGGTCGTGTGCAACACGCTCGACAGGTCCGGGACCACATAACACTCGGGCAGGCTTGCACAGAACAGCAGGATGCAAGACAGCGCACCGTGGTCCATGAAGAGTTTTTCGGCGCGCTCGATCTTGCGGGCATCGGCCCAGGGCGGCAGCACCTGCGCCGCCTGCACATAGTCGTTGAGCGCCTTGGCCATCTCGGCGGTCACATAGCCTTTGGCGGCCTTGTCACCATCTCCCACCTGCACCGGGCCTTCGGTTGCCTGCCAAGTGGCCAGCGTCGCGTTGTCGGTCCACTGGCTGAACAGCAGGTTCACCGTGTTGATGTGCGCCCATTGCGGAGCGTCGGCGGCGACGTCGCCGGGGGGCCAGGGCCCAAGGATCTTGGCAATCGTAGCGTCGGCCAGGGGGTCGGCGTGGTGCTGCATGGGTGCCAGATCGGCAGCTGGCAGCAGAGGGTTGTGGGGCTTGCTGGTCATGCCGCGACCTTACCCGGTGCGCGCCAGCGTTGGAAGCCCGCCAGCGCGCAGAGCAGCGGAATCCCCATGGCAAAGGCTGCAATGGTCCGGATTTCTACCGGGCTGCCCAGAATCATCTGGAACACCATGCCAGCCGCGTAGATGGTCAGCGGCACCATGGCGTGGCGTCGCAGGAAGGGGCTGGCGGGTTGCAAGGGGAGCTGGCGCACCGACATGCGAAAGCTGAAGATGATCACAAAGGCCACGAACACCCAGCCGAAAAAGCCCTGCACGGTTTCGCCAAACCAGGCCCCATCGGTCTTGGCCATGATCCACGCCTTGAGGGTGTACACAAAGTAGGGGTCTGCGCCCAGGTCGAACGCGGTCACGATCATGGCTGCCAGAAATGACAGCATGGCGGCATTGCCCAGGCCAGGAGCGCCGTCCACCGCCGATTGCCAGACGATGAGGTTGCTGATCACATAGCCCGCATACGTCAGTGCAAACCACATCATCGGAATGACCAGTGGCACGTCCAGCAGACGAGGGCCCAGCACATCGGTGTAGGTGTAGTGCCCGAAGAACCAGCCCCGGCTGGAGCCCATCTGTTCGGCAAACCAGCCCAGGCTGACCGCGATCAACACAAACTGCAGGGCAGCGCGGGTGCCCAGCAGATGCGCTGCACTGGTCCAGCAGCAGGCAAACATCAGCACCGAGGCGATGACGATGGCGATGGTGGTGTCATTGTGGGTGCGCACCGCTGTTGCGATGACAAAGGCGGCCAGCAAGGCAAAGCTGAGCGCGGGTAGGCGCCCGGCCGTCGGGGGCTGTGCAGACATGTCGGGTGTATCACGCTGTAACAATTTCGCCAGTGTAGGGGATTGGCGCGGCGTGTGTGTCCCCTGTTTGCCCTGATCGGGGGGCGGTGTGGGGCGTTTTTTCGCGCCTTGCGGTCCGAATTTGGTGGTAAGGCGGAACGCAGGCGACCCTGCGCGGGGATCTGCCAGTACGACTTAAGTTTGGCGGGGCGTGAGCATGGCCAGGTTGAGCAGCGCTGCTTCAATGGCTGCTGCAGTGGCCACGGGCTGCTCCATGGGGAACAGGTGGCTGCCGTCCAGCATCATGGTGCGGCCCTCGGTGACACGCAGCGTCATGGCCATGCCGACCTGCTTCATCTCTTCGGAATCGCGGCCGCCGATGAAGGCGGCCGGGCACTGCAGCGGGTGCTTGCTCAGCAGGCGGCCCAGGTTGTGCGGCAGGGTGTTGTAGATGGCGGTCTCCACCGCGCGGTCAAAGCCCAGCACCCGCTTGCCGTCCTGGTCTTGCAGGCCGTAGGTGATGTAATCGTGCAACACATCGGGGTGCCAGCGTGCAAAAGCCTTCTTCTTGCAAAAGTGTTCCAGCGCCTCTTCGTTGCTGGCCCAGCTGAACCGCCGCTGGCGGCTCACCCGGCCCGGCGATATCGAACCCACCACCTGGGTGCGCTTGGCCACGCTGACCACGTTGGCCTTCCAGCCGCCAATAAGGGGCGAGTCGATCAGCAGTACCCCGCGCACCAGTCCGGGGTGGCGGGCGGCGGCCATCACGCTCAAAAAGCCGCCCAGCGAATGTCCCACCAGAAACACCGGCTGGCCCAGGCGCTGCACCTGCACCGTTGCAAAGTCGGCCAGCTGCTGCACCAGGTGTGGCCAGTTGCTGGTTACAGGGTACTGCGGGTCGTGGCCATAGCGTTCGACCGCGCTGACTTCAAAACCCCGGGTCTTGAGGTGCTTGAACAGCACGCGGTAGGTGCTGGCCGGAAAGCTGTTGGCGTGCGAGAAAACGATGGGGAGCATGGAGGGCATGGCGGGGTGGCAGGGCCGGGGTGCAGGCGCGCATGCGGCCGGGTGCCGTGGGGTGCGCTGGCCTGCAGGGCGTCAGATCAGCCGGTCGGTATGGTTGGTGATCTTCTTGAGTGGCTTGCTGCGCGCCGGGCTGACCATGATCGGCACCTCGGTAGCGCCGCCGGTCCAGGCGGGGTCCTCGATGCTGTCGAACACCTGGCGCAGCTTTTGTCCCCAGCTGTCGTGCAGCATCCGAAAGTACGGGTTGTTCTCGTCGATGCAGATGACCTTGTCGGTGGCAAAGCGGTCCACCTCGTACACCACCAGGTCCAGCGGCAGGCCCACCGACAGGTTGGACTTGAGCGTGCTGTCCATCGACACCAGCGCGCACTTGGCAGCCTCGTCCAGCGGGGTCTCGGGCGTGAGCACGCGGTCGAGCACGGGTTTGCCGTATTTGGATTCGCCAACCTGGAAGTACGGTGTTTCGGATGTGGCCTCGATGAAGTTGCCTGCCGAGTACACCTGGAACAGGCGCATGCCCTCGCCCTTGATCTGGCCGCCAAACACCATGGACACATTGAAGTCCACGCCCGAGCGCTTGAGTGCCGCGCCGTCGCGCTCGTGCACGTGGCGCACGGCGGCGCCCAGAACGCGGGCAGCGTCGAACATGCTTTTGGCATTCCAGATGGTGATGGCTTCGCCCGACTCGCCGTCCTTGATCTGCTCGGTCTGCAAGATCTCTCGCACCGATTGCGAGATGGACAGGTTGCCCGCCGACAGCAGCACCATGAAGCGGTCACCCGCCTTCTCGTAGACCATCATCTTGCGAAATGAGCTGATCTGGTCCAGGCCGGCATTGGTGCGGGAATCGGACAGGAAAACCAGCCCGGCGTTGAGTTTGATGGCGACGCAGTACGTCATGGAGCAATGGGGGTTGTTGTTTGGAGGTAACCCGCGAGTTTAGTCGCCTGTGGCATGGGCGGCCTGTGTGCCCTGCAGGCGGCCCCCAGTTGTTGCGGGGTGTGGATACTCAAAAATGATAGCGGCCAGGGCATATGGCACTAGCGCCTGATGCCCCTGGGACTCAAAAATGCGCTGGCGGTGTGCCCTGAGCCCGGTCAGCAGCCTGCAGCGCAGCCGGGGTGGGCGTCGCTTCAGCCTGCCATCTTCTTGAGCTGGTACAGCGCATCCAGCGCTTCGCGCGGGCTCAGGGCGTCGGGGTTGATGCCGGCCAGCGCGGCCTCGAGAGGGCTGGCGCCCGCGCTCTCGGGCACCTCGGGCGCGGCGAACAGGTCCACTTGCAACTCATCCTCACCCGCGCGCTCTTCGAGCGCTGCCAGCGCATGGCGGGCGTGGTGCAGCACCGGCGACGGCATGCCGGCCAGCTTGGCTACCTGGATGCCGTAGCTGCGACTGGCCGGGCCGGGCTGGATCTCGTGCAGGAACACGATGTCGGTGCCGGACTCGGTGGCGCTCACATGCATGTTGATCGCGTGGCGCGCTTTTGCTGGCAGCTCGGTCAGCTCGAAATAGTGCGTGGCAAACAGCGTGAAGGCGCGGGTCTTGTCGTGCAGGTGGGTGGCAATACCGCTGGCCAGCGCCAGGCCGTCGAACGTGCTGGTGCCCCTGCCGATCTCGTCCATCAGCACCAGGCTGTGGGGCGTGGCGGCGTGCAATATTTGCGCAGCCTCGGTCATCTCCAGCATGAAGGTGGACTGCGCGTTGGCCAGGTCATCCGCCGCGCCAATGCGGGTGTGGATGGCGTCGATGGGCCCCAGGCGGCAGCTCGCGGCGGGCACATGGCTGCCCATGCTGGCGAGCAGCACGATGAGCGCGACCTGGCGCATGTAGGTCGATTTACCGCCCATGTTGGGGCCGGTGATGATCTGCATGCGCGTGTTGGCGTTCAGGCGCGTGTGGTTGGCGATGAAGCTGCCGCTGGATGTCTCGGCCAGTCGCGCCTCCACCACCGGGTGGCGGCCGCCCTCGATCTCGATGCAGGGCTCGGGCACGAACTGCGGCGCGCACCAGTGGAGGGTGAGCGAGCGTTCGGCCAGCGTGCACAGCACATCCAGCGTGGCCAGGGCCTGGGCCAGGCGGGTCAGCTGCGGGATGTGGGGTTGCAGCTGGTCCAGGATCTGCTCGTACAGCCATTTCTCGCGGGCCAGGGCGCGCTCGTTGGCCGACAGGGCCTTGTCTTCAAACGCCTTGAGTTCGGGTGTGATGAAGCGCTCGGCGTTCTTCAGCGTCTGGCGGCGGCGGTAGTCATCAGGCACCTTCTCGACATGGCTGCTGGTGACCTCGATGTAGAAGCCGTGCACCTTGTTGAACTGCACGCGCAGGTTGGGGATGCCGGTGCGCGCCTTTTCGCGCGTTTCCAGGTCCAGCAGGAAGGCGTCGCAGTTGGTCTGGATGGCGCGCAGCTCGTCCAGCTCGGTGTCGAAGCCGTTGGCGATCACGCCGCCGTCGCGCACCAGGGCGGCGGGCTCTTCGGCAATCGCGGTCTGCAGCAATGCCATGCAACCCTCGGGTGGTTGCAGGTGGCTGAAAATCTGCATCAAAAATGGCTCTGGTGCCCTTCCGTTCAGAGCAAGCAGCTCTGATTTTTGTAGCGTTTTGCCCAGCGCGACCAGCTCGCGCGGGCGCACCTGGCGCAGCGCAATGCGGGCGGTGATGCGTTCCACATCACTCACGCCTTTGAGTTCGCCGCGCAGCGTGGACCAGGGGCCCGCACCGCCGCCTGCACCGCCCGCGCCACGCAAGGCCGTGGTGGCCGAGAGGCGCTGGCGTGCCTCGGCGCGGTCGCGGCGCGGCTCCAGCAGCCAGGTCTTGAGCAGTCGGCTGCCCATGCCGGTCATGCAGGTGTCGAGCAGCGAGAACAGCGTGGGTGCATCGTCACCACGCAGGGTCTTGACCAGCTCCAGGTTGCGGCGCGTGGTGGCGGGCAAGTCGATGAGGTCGTCGTTGCGCTGCACCTGCACGCTGTGTACGTGGGTGAGGGTGCGGCCCTGCGTGTGCTCGGCGTAGGTCAGTAGTCCGGCGGCGGCGGCGTGGGCCTCG
Source organism: Acidovorax sp. K2F (assembly GCF_025246485.1). NCBI lineage: Bacteria > Pseudomonadati > Pseudomonadota > Betaproteobacteria > Burkholderiales > Comamonadaceae > Acidovorax > Acidovorax sp. K2F. Next base: position 2,139 of record NZ_JAOBSQ010000049.1, on the reverse strand, counting down.
CCCAATTCGTGTGCACCCCAGGCCTGGAGGCTGGCCGCGCCCAGGTTTTCGAGTAGCTTGCGCTCGCCCAGGGCACTGTCGAACTGCCAGTCGGGCCGCAGGCTCATGGGGCAGGTGAAGGCGCCGCCTTGGCGCAGCACCTGCAGTTGTTGTTCAAAGCGCTCGGTCACGCCTGCGCTGTAGATCAGTTCGCTGGGCGCCACGCGGGCCAGCCAGGCGCCCAGTTCGTCGTGCGCACATTCGGCCAGGTACACGCGGCCCTGCGTCACGCTCAGCCACGCCAAGCCACAGCGCGCGCGGGGCGCCTGGTGCACGGCCATCAGCATCGATTCGGATTTGTCGGACAGCAGTTCGGTGTCGGTCAGCGTGCCGGGTGTGACCACGCGCACCACCTTGCGCTCCACCGGGCCCTTGTTGGCGCCCACTTCGCCCACCTGCTCGGCAATCGCCACCGACTCGCCCATCTTGATCAGGCGCGCCAGATAGTTCTCCAGAGCGTGGAAGGGCACACCGGCCATCACCACCGGCTGGCCGCCCGACTGGCCGCGCTGTGTGAGCGTGATGTCGAGCAGGCGCGCGGCCTTCTCGGCGTCCTGCCAGAAGACCTCGTAGAAGTCGCCCATGCGGTAGAACAGAAGCGTCTCGGGGTACCCGGCCTTGAGGGCCAGGTACTGCTGCATCATGGGTGTGTGGTGTTCGAGCGTGTCGGACATGCAGGGGGTGGCAGGAATGAGGCGTGGACTGTAGCAGTTCGATCATCGGGTTTCCCCCTGGGCAATTCCACTGCGTTCTGCCAAGATGTTACGTTTTGACATACTCTTGGCTGTATGCTGGCAGCTTGACCCTGAACGGAGCCACTCTCCGTCGAGAGTTGGTGTTTCAACCCCAGGATTCAGAGGCTTCAGAGCGACCGTGATTTCGTCCGAACTGTTGATCGACCTCCTCGCCCCTACCGGGGAAGGCGTCATCGAGCCCATGGCGCAGGCGCGCCTTCAAGCGCTGGTGGACGCGGTGCCGGTGGCGCTCATGGAGTTTCGTCTGCAAGACGGCCGCCTGCTGCTGCTGGCCGCCAACGCTGCGGCACGGCGCATGCCAGGGCTGGGAGCGGTACGGCATCCGGGCGTGGATGCGTCCGAGGTGTTTGACCTGCTGGCCAACACGCCGCTGCTGGACCAGTTGCTCGGCGTGGTGCGCGTGGGGGCTCCGCTGGAGTGCCGCCAGGTGGTGCGCGAGCCCGGTCGGCTGTTGCTGGCCTGGGACTTGTCGGCCCGCCGCGTGACCAATGACTGCATTGTGGTCACGGTGCGCGATGCCTCTGAAGCCGAAAATCTGCGGGTATCACTGGCCGCATCCGAGCGTGCGCTGGAAGAAGTGCGGCGCGAGTTGCGCGAGCAGACCGACGTGTTCAACACCATGGAGAGTCTGGCGCGCACCGGCCACTGGCGGCGCATTGAAGACCCGGGCGAAACGGTGCTGCTCTGGTCGCCAGGGCTGTGCGACATCGCCGGGTTTGAGCAGCAGGAATGGGTGGACCCCGAGCGCGCGGTGAGTGGCATCTTGCCGGAAGACCGGCACGTGTTCGACAAGATCCGAGAACGGGGATCTGGCCTGGATGTGGAGTACCGCTGGCGACGACCAGATGGCGAAGTGCGCTGGATGCGCTCGCGGGTTCAACGCACGCTGCCGCGCGACGGTGTGCAGGTCGTCATGGGGGTGGTGCAGGATGTAACGGACGAGCACCGCGCTGCGGAGCAATTGCGCGAACAACTCTTGTTCATTCAGCGCATTGCCAGCCGCATCCCCGGCTTCATCTACGAATACCGGCTGCATACCGATGGTGGCACCAGCGTGCAGTACATCAGCGATGCCGTGCGCGAATTCATGGGCGTGGAACCGCACGAGGTCACGGCCGACCATGGCGTGCTTATGCACCGCGTGGTGCCCGAAGACCTGCCGCTGGTGCAGCGCTCGGCCATGATGTCGGTGCGCAAGCTGGTGCCCTGGCAGTGCGAATACCGTGTGCGGATGAATGACGGGAGCGTGCGCTGGCACATGACCAACGCCATTCCACACCGCGAGGCCGATGGCTCGGTGGTGTCCCATGGCTTCACCATGGACATCACCGATCGCAAGCTGGCA